>JAAAOD010000247.1 GCA_009908535.1 Verrucomicrobiota bacterium | reverse complement strand
CACCGACAACCCTGATTTTGTCTCCGAGATGGGCATGGAGAGCCACAGCCCGCCCATCTACGGAAAGGACAAGGACGCTTCCCTGGCCTACAAGTCGCTGAACACGCCGCGCGGCGGTTCCGCCTACGAGACGCCGGATTTCGGGGCTCCGCCGCCTAACTACAAGGTCTGGCAGGATCCGGAGGCGAGGGAGAAGTTCATCCCCGACCAGCAATGGGGAATGAGCATCGACCTCAATTCCTGCACCGGCTGCAACGCCTGCGTCCTCGCCTGCCAGAGTGAAAACAACATTCCCATCGTCGGGAAGGACCAGATCATGCGGGGACGCGAAATGCACTGGATCCGCCTCGACCGCTATTACTCCACCGGCGATCTCGAGGAGAACCGCCATTCCCTCCCGGCCGATCCGCAGGCCTCCATCATGCCGGTCGGTTGCCTGCATTGCGAGATGGCGCCCTGCGAGCAGGTCTGCCCGGTCAACGCCACCGTGCACGACCGCCAGGGCCTCAACGTCATGGCCTACAACCGCTGCGTGGGGACGCGCTACTGCGCGAACAACTGCCCCTACAAGGTCCGCCGCTTCAATTTCTTCGATTACAATAAACGCAGCTCCGACGAGTTTTACGCTGGTCCGGTAGGGACCAACCGATACAAGACGGAAGGGGGCACGCTCAAGGCCATGCAGAGCAACCCGGATGTCACCGTACGCATGCGCGGGGTGATGGAAAAGTGCACCTACTGCGTGCAGCGCATCGAGCAGGGCAAGATCGCCCAGCGCGTGAAGGCCAAGGACAGCAATGACATCAAGGTTCCCGACGGGGTCATCCGCACGGCCTGCCAGGCGGCCTGCCCCTCGGAAGCGATCGTCTTCGGCGATATCAGCGACCCGGAAAGCGAAGTGACGAAGGCGAAGCAGAACGACCGCGACTACGCCCTGCTGGGCTACCTCAACACGCGGCCGCGGACGACCTACCTCGCCCGCCTGCGCAACCCCAATCCGCGAATGCCGGACGCTTTCGCGAAGGCGCACAGCCGAAAAGAATACAAGAGCGCGCAGCCGGTGACCAATGGTCAGGGCGCGGCCGCCCCCCACGGCGCGAACGGGAACGACCATGGCGGGCATTAACTTTTCACGACAACCAGGAACGGGAAACGACTCTTGAGCACGACAGCAGATCAACCGAGCCACGCCGCCGGGGCCTACATGGGCAACGAGGTGCTCGAGGAGGTGCGTCCGGCCGACATGCCGCGACGGCCCATCATCGAGAACGATCGCAACTTCTCATGGATCACGCGGAAGGTCTGCGGCATTGTCGAGGGCCGCACGCCCATGTGGTGGTGGGTGGCCTTTGTCATCTGCGCGATGATCTCCAGTTTCACCGCGGTGGGCCTGATCTACCTCGTCGCCACCGGAACGGGGGTCTGGGGCCTGCGCAATCCGGTCTTCTGGGGCTGGGCCATCGTCAACTTCGTCTTCTGGATCGGGATCGGCCACGCCGGGACGCTCATTTCGGCGATCCTGTGCCTCCTGAAACAGAAGTGGCGGACCTCGATCAACCGCGCCGCCGAGGCCATGACGATCTTCGCGGTCGTCTGTGCCGGTATTTTCCCGCTTTTCCACATCGGGCGGGTCTGGTTTGCGTGGTGGCTGTTCCCGCTCCCGAACGCCAACGCCATCTGGCCGAATTTCCGCTCGCCGCTGGAATGGGACGTCTTCGCCGTCTCCACCTACGGAACCGTTTCGGTGCTCTTCTGGTACATGGGGATGATCCCGGACCTCGCCACCATCCGCGACCGCGTCCCGATGATTTTCGAGGAACGCCTTGCGCAGGCGAAGAACGGTTTGCAGCGGGCCTTTGAAAAGTTCTATTTCGGTTTCCGGAAATATTTTTACGGAATCCTCGCCATGGGCTGGCGCGGTTCCAACCGCCACTGGAGCAACTACGAGATGGCCTACCTGCTCCTCGCCGGCCTGAGCACACCGCTGGTCCTTTCAGTGCACACGGTGGTATCCTTTGACTTTGCGGTGGCGAATCTGCCCGGCTGGCACACGACGATCTTCCCGCCCTACTTCGTTGCCGGGGCGATCTTCAGCGGATTCGGGATGGTGCTGACGCTGATACTGCCACTGCGCGCGATCTTCGGCTTGCAGGACCTGATCACACAGTACCACATCGACTGCATGTGCAAGATCTGCCTCGCGACCGGCTCGATGGTCGGTTATGCCTACGGGATGGAGTTCTTCATCGCGTGGTACGGGGCCAACCCCTACGAGGGCTTCGCCTTTGTCAACCGCGCCTTCGGTCCTTACGCGTGGGCCTACTGGATCATGATCAGCTGCAATGTGATCACGCCGCAGTTCTTCTGGTTCCGGAAGATCCGCGAGAACCTCTGGCTGGTCTGGATCCTCTCCTGCTTCATCAACGTGGGTATGTGGTTCGAGCGTTTTGTCATTACGGTGACCTCGCTGGCGAATGATTTTCTTCCCGGTAACTGGGACTACTTCAGTCCCACGGTGGTCGATATTTTCACTTTCTTCGGGACCTTTGGTCTCTTTGGCGTACTCTTCCTTCTCTTCATCCGCTTTCTGCCGCTGCTCGCTTTCGCGGAGATTAAATCGGTTTCGCGGCAGGCGGATGTGCACGGACACCACTGATTTCGGGGAGGGCATCACATCATGGCGAAAACCTACGGATACCTTGCCCTTTTTGAGGACGCCCCGGCGATCTACCAGGCGGCCCGCAGCGTGCGCGAAGCCGGTTACGACAAATGGGACGTGTTCACTCCCTTTCCGGTCCACGGCATGGACGGGGCGATGGGCCTGAAGCGCTCGCAAGTCCCTGTCTTCACCTTGATCGGGGGCGTCATCGGCTTCTTTACCGGAATGGGGATGGCCTGGTTCATGGGCGAGTTCGACTACCCGCTCATCGTGGGCGGAAAGCCCTTTTTCGACCCGGTCTTTCCCTTCCCGGTCGCCTATGAGCTAACCATCCTGCTCGCAGCCTTCGGTACCCTCGGCGGCATGTTCATCACCAACCGTCTGCCGATGCATTACCACCCGGTCATGAATTATGACAAATTCCGCCACCTGACCGATGACAAGTTTGCGGTCGTGATCGAGTCGGGCGATGACCTCTTTTCCGAGGAGGAAACGCGTGCCTTTCTTGAGCAGCTCAGCCCGACGGAAGTAACCTTGCTGAAAGACGAGGAGGAGGACCTGTAATGCGCCAGTTCTTTCTCATTTACGCCTTCCTGATCCTGCTCGTGGTCGTCGTTTTCGGCCTTCGCGGCTGCAAGACGGAAAACACGCCCCTCGAGGTGTTCCCCGACATGGACCGGCAGAACAAGTTTCACGAGCAGGGAAAAACGGTCTTCTTTGAGGACGGGCGCATGGACCGCCGTCCGGTCGCCGGAACCGTACCGGCCGTCAACTACAAGCAATCGGAATACGGCCATCTCCAGCCCGACAACCGCTTCCGGGAAAACACCTACCTCGCCACCGGCCGACCGGAAGGAGCGGAGGCCTTCGGGGACGGTATCCCCGTTGAAGTCAGTTTCGCACACATGGAAGAGGGCCGCGATTTGTACAACATCTACTGTGCGATCTGCCACGGCGAGAGCGGCAACGGCAACGGGGTCATCGCCCAGCCGCGCTACGGGTATCCGACCATCGTGAGCCTCCTGCAGAGCCGCATCATGGAGCAGCCTGACGGCGAGATTTTCAATACCATCACCCACGGAAAAAACACGATGGGACCGTACGGTGCGAAAATTCGCGTCGAAGACCGCTGGAAGGTGGTCATGTACGTGCGCGCACTCCAGCGCGCAGGGGCCGGTGCCGTCGAGGACGTTCCGGAAGCCAACCGGGGAGATCTTGGATTATGACCACCAGTAGCGACTTTGTACCGACAGGCCAGGCGGTCAGCGGGACCTCGGGACCGATGAAGGCGCAACAACGCGCTCTCATCATTGGACTTGTCTTTATCGGCCTGTCCGTACTCGGACTTTTTCTCGGGCAGGCGAGTGACCCTGCGCGGCCCTTCCTCGGCTGGATCCTCGGGATTTCCTTCTGGCTCTCCATTCTTATCGGGATGCTCTTCCTGCTGATGATCTGGTGGATGTTCGACGCCGGCTGGGCGGTCATCCTGCGGCGGCAGGTCGAGCATGCCCTTGCCGCGATTCCCTGGCTGGCGGTGATTTTCCTTCCCCTCGTCGTCCTGAGCCTTTTCGCGGCGAAATCCGGATATGTTCCCTGGATCTGGATGGATGGCACCCAGCCGGTTCCCGGGGGCCATGGCAGCGTATCCCAGGACGTCCTCTACGTGCACAAGGCCCCGTATCTCGACCGGACGTTCTTCGTCCTGCGGTACCTGGTTTACTTCGGGGCCTGGGCGGGGCTCGCCTACTTCTTCCGGAAATGGTCCTTCAACATGGACGCCACCGGCGATCACGCCAACGTGCACAAGAGCCGCCGCCTCGCCGCGGTCGGTCTCTTCATCTGCGCCTTCGCCACGACATTTGCCGCCATCGACTGGTTCAAGTCGCTGAGTTATCACTGGTTCTCGACCATGTACGGGGTCTGGTTCTTTTCCGCCTGCGTGCGCGCGGCGCTATCCGGTGTCGTCCTGCTCATGTTCTACAGCGCGACGCGGGAGGATGGCCTGAAGGGTATTGTCCGACCGGTCCACTATTACCTCATGGGCTGCATCATGCTGGCCTTCACGGTCTTCTGGGCCTATATCAGTTTCTCTCAGTATTTCCTCATCTACAACGCGAACATTCCCGAAGAGACCTTCTGGTACAACATCCGCGAATTGGCGAAGGAGGGTGGCAAGAACAGCTGGTGGTGGGTCGGCATGGGACTGATCTTCTTCTCATTTTTCGTCCCGTTCCTCTATCTGCTCTGGTACAAGAATAAGTTCGGCAATCGCTTGAAGTTCATCGCGGTCTGGATTCTGGTTTTTCATCTGCTGGATCTTTACTGGAACATTGTTCCGCAGAAACTTGTCGCGGAGAATGAAATGGGCTATGTCGTCCGTCAGTTCGGAATCAGCTGGGTCGACATCACCATGATCATCGGCGTGGGCGCCATCGTCGTGTGGGCGTATCTGAAATCTGCTGCACGCGAACGGGCCATTCCGATCCGCGATCCGCGCATTCAGGAATCCATCAATTGCCATGAGTAAGCAAGCACCCATCGAAACGGAACCGTCCGACCGGAAAGTCCTTTTCTCGGCATTCGGCTGGATCGGGGTGATTTTTATTTTCGCCCTGATCCTCGCTGTCGCCTACCTGCCCAACCGGGCGGTCGATGCCGAGGAAATCAATGCGGGCGAGCGCCTGCAATTACGCGAGGAGGTCGAAGCGGAGCAGGACCGGCTCGTCGCCAGTTACGAGTGGGTCAACCAGGAAGAGGGAACAGTGCGCCTCCCCGTGGAGCGCGCGATGAGGCTGACCGTGGAGGAACTGCGCGCGGAGAACAATGGCGAAACCGAACCTACCCCGTAATGGAGTGGGGCACCTACATTATTGGAGGCTTTATCTTCGCCAGCCTCTTTTTCCTCGCCGCTGCCTACGCCCTGCACTGGGCACACAAGTCAGGGCAGCTGAGCAACCTTGAAGAGGGATCGCGTTCGATTTTCGACGAAGACGAACCCGAGGGAGAAATCACCGACCAGTTTCCTGAAAAAAAGACCAAAAAGCCCGGCGAACCCTCTGGGTCCTCCCGGCGGAGTGAACCCAACCAACTGTCATGAGCACCCGTCCTTCCCTTCTTTCCTCCTTCCGCCCCAGCGGTGAGCCGGAGCTGGACCTGAAGGCCCGGCTTGGGGAAGTAGACACTTCCATGCGGACACCGGCGATGCTTTTCATCGTCTCTTCCGTCCTCTGGTTGATGGCGGGGACAATCCTTGCCCTCATGGCGGCGATCAAGGCGACAAATCCCGATTTCCTCGGAGAGCAGGCGTGGCTGACCTTTGGGCGCGTGCGCAGCGCGCACCTGAACGCGATGATCTACGGATGGGGCAACAATGTGATTTTCGCGGTCGCCCCCTGGATCATGGGGCGGCTCTGTCGGGCGCGCATCCGGCATACGAATATTCTCCTTGTTGCCGGCGTCTTCTGGAATATCGCGGTGACGATCGGGATTTTCGGCATTCTGCGCGGCGACATGGTGGCAGTGGAATGGCTCGAGATGCCCGGCTACATCACCCCGATCGTGGCGATCGCCTATGCCCTTGTCGGCGTCTGGGTGGTGATCGCCTTCCGGTGGCGCCAGTCCAACCACGTCTATGTTTCGCAGTGGTATCTGCTCGCTGCCTTTTTCTGGCTTCCGTGGCTCTATACGGTCGCGCAGATCATGCTCGTTTTTGAACCGGCGCAGGGAGTCGTGCAATCCCTCACCAATTGGTGGTTCGCGCACAACGTTCTCGGCCTGTGGCTGACTCCGGTCGGGCTGGCCGCCGCCTACTATCTGATTCCCAAGGTTCTGGGGCGCCCGATCCACAGCTACTATCTTTCCGTCCTCGGTTTCTGGGCACTGGCCCTTTTCTACAACTGGGCCGGCATCCACCACCTCATCGGTGGTCCGGTACCGGCATGGATCATTTCCGCCGGAACGGTGGCAAGTGTCATGATGGTTATCCCGGTCGTGGTGGTGGCGGTCAACCACCACCTCACTGTTGTCGGCCTGCACAAGCCCGGCTGGGCCAGTCCGACCATTCGCTTCGTCGTTTTCGGGGCGATCAATTATACGGCGGTCAGCCTGCTTGGCAGTACCATGGCCCTGCGCTCGGTGAATGAGGTGACGCACTTCACCCATTTCACCGTCGGGCACGCGCATCACGGGGTGTATGCCTTTTTCACCATGGTCATGTTCGGGGCCGTCTATTATATGATGCCGCGACTGCTTCTCCGGGAATGGCCGAATGCCTTTCTCATCAAGGTGCACTGGTGGATGTGTGCGCTCGGGATTCTCCTAATGGTCGTGGCTCTGCAGATTGGCGGCTGGATCCAGGGCCTGCAGATGAATGCCCTGACCGAGGACGGAACGCCCGTGTACACTTTCCTTGAAACGGTCGAGAATACCAAGCCGTGGTTATGGGCCCGCTCCCTCTCGGGACTGATGCTCCTCATCGGCCACATCGCCTTCGGCATCAACGTATTCTGGATTATCTTCCAGAAGCAGCCCGCCAAGGCGTCGGAGGAATCCCAGCCGACGCTGCTCACCCCGGAATCCTCGCAGGCCTGAGACCATGAAAAGCTTACCACTGCTCTTTCTCGGGATCTTCTTCACCCTCGCGTTCTCGTGGATGGGCTTGATCCTGACGCCCCATGTGCAAATGCGGGAGCTGACCCCGGCCACTCCGGAAGTGACCAACGCCGCCGGCGAGCCCATTGCCGGAGCGACCTATGTCGATGAACAGACCGGGGAGGAGAAACTCGGGGAGGATCAGGACGGGGTCACCGCCAATCCGCAGCCGCTGGTCGGTTCCGCGCAGAGGGGGAAGATCGTTTATCAGAAGATGGGCTGCCTCTACTGCCATTCCCAGCAGGTACGACGGGCTGGTTTCGGGGCGGATTTCGAGCGCGGCTGGGGCAACCGCCAGTCCGTAGCCCGTGATTACATCGCGACGGAACGGGTCATGCTGGGAACAATGCGGACCGGGCCGGATCTGGCCAATGTCGGGCTCCGTTATTCCGAGCTGTGGCAGTACCAGCATTTGTACAATCCCCAGATCACTTCTCCCGGCTCCACCATGCCGCCCTTCGCCTTTCTCTTCGAAGTGCAGAAAATCAGCGAAACCCGTGGACCCTCGCCCAATGCGATCGAGATTCCGGAGGAATACCACCCCGGGGATGGCCTTGAAGTGGTCCCTAAGCAGGAGGCAAAGGACCTCGTCTCCTACCTCATGAACCTGCGGCAGGATTACGAACTGCCGGAAATGAAATTCACTCAGTAAGACGCGGAGCGGATGAGCGATTCACAAAAAGACCAGTTTCCGCCGAAAGGACCATCTCGCGAGACCTTCGAAGGGACGAACTTCGACGACCGAGATCTTCAGAAGGTCCATGCGCAGCTGCTGCGCGAAAAGGAGGAACCGTCGGAGAATTTTTCCCCTATGCCGCTTTTCCTTGTCGCCCTTTTCATGGTCTTTGCCTTCTGGGCGGGCATTTATCTCGTGAAATTTTCCGGCGACTTCGGGCCCTTTCACTATGATGAGACGAAAAAACCGGGCGTCGCGGCGGACACCGGTCCGAAAGAGGTCGATATGATGGCCCTCGGTAAGCGGATCTATAACCAGAACTGCGTCGCCTGTCACCAGGCCGACGGGAACGGTCTGCCCGGCGTCTATCCGACCCTTGTGAATTCCGATTGGGTGCAGGACAATCCCGATCGGCTCGTTAAGGTGATCCTCGCCGGACTCGCCGGGCCGGTCACCGTCAACGGCAAGGAGTATAACAACGCCATGACGGCCTTTGATCGCCTCAGCGACCAGCAGATTGCCGCCGTCCTGACCTACATCCGCACAGGCGAAAGTTACAACAACGACTCCTACCCGGTCTCCGAGGAACGGGTGGCCAAGGTCCGCTCCGAATACGGAGCGCGCTCCGAGCCATGGTCGCAACCGGAACTGGAAAGTATTCACGGTCCGGTTACCGGGGAATGGGAACCGCCTGCTCAGGCTGAAACGGTCGCCCAGCCCGCAGATGAAGGGGAACAGGGAGAGGGAGAAGATGCTGCCGAGGAGACCCCCGCCATGGATGCGCCCAAAGAGGCCTGAGGGTGGAAGTCAACCGGAGGCCGGGCGTTACCGGCGGGCGATGGCGAGCAGGTAAAGGAGGTTGGCGAGAGAGCTGACGAAGGCGGCGACGTAGGTCAGGGCCGCCGCATCGAGGGTCGCGTTAACGCCCTTCATTTCGTCGCGCTGCAGAATACCCGTATTCACCAGTTCAGCTTTGGCCCGCTTGGAGGCATCGAATTCCACAGGCAGGGTGACCAGCTGGAAGACGGTCAGGACAAGATAAACCAGAACCCCGAGTTTGATCAGGCCCAGCATGCCGAAAAAGAAGCCACCGATGATCACAAAGGGCAGCAGCTGGGAGGCAAACATCGTGATCGGGACAAGGCTCATGCGCAGCTTCAGCATAGAGTACCCGGTGGCGTGCTGGACGGCGTGCCCGGCTTCGTGCGCGGCAATTCCCAGTGCGGCGAGGCTGTAGCCGTTGAAATTCTCCTCGCTCAGGACCAGCCGCTTCTTCGACGGATCGTAATGGTCGGTCAGGTGCCCGCGCGTCGCCGTAATCTCCACGTCGCGAATGCCCGCTTTCTGGAGGACGTACTGCGCCGCCTCCCGGCCCGTGATGCGGCTGCGCGAGCCGACCTGGGCCCACTTTTTGTAGGCCCCTTGGACCTTCATCTGCGCGTAAATCCCGAGGATCGCCGTCGGAATGATCAGGAAAAGGAAAATCTGCATGCTGTTCATAGGCCTTCTGTCAGGTTGAACTCCGAAAGGATACCTTTATTCCCCCAATTGCAAGTTACGGGAACATCCATATACGAAAAATAATTCGCCAATTATCAGGAACCCGGCTTCACGGCGGGAATATTGCGCAAGTGGTCGGGCAGCTTGTCGGGATCGTAGGTCGGGAAGGTGAACTCGAGCAGGGAGACGAGCGGAACGGGGAACCTGGCCTGGCCGGCGGAACGGTCAACGAGGACGGCGGCGGCTTCGCAAAGCCCCGCCCGCGAGTCGATGAGGTCAAGGGTTTCCTGTACGCGTCCGCCGCGGGTGATCACGTCCTCGACCAGCAGAAGGCGTTCCCCCGGCCTGATCTGGAAATTCCGCCGCAACATGAGCTGATCGGGGTGCTTTTCCGCGAAGATGAAGCGCTTCCCGAGCTGCCGCGCGACTTCCTGGCCGATGACGAGGCCGCCCATGGCGGGGGAGATGACGGTCTCCACTTCGCGCATGTCCGGCAGTTTGGCGATGAGCAACTCGGCGAGACGGCTGACGAGGTCCATGTGCTCGCAGACGCGCGCGCATTGGAAAAAGTGCCCCGAGCGTAACCCGGAACGCAGAATGAAGTGCCCCTCCAGGAGGGCGCCGCTTTTCTTAAAGATGTCGAGAACCTCTTCCTGCACGGGATCCATGTCCCCCAGAGGAACAAAGGGGACCTCTTGAGGGAAGCCTAAAGGAGGGCGCGCGGGGCCGGATTCCGCGTAAATGGCAGCGGGAGTTGAAGCGTCCGCCACTCTGGCAAGAATGGGGAACGAATGCGTTATTTCCTTGTCGACAACGGAAGCCTGCGGGCGGAAAGCGTGCTCAACCTCCGCCGGGTGGCGCGCGAGCTGGCGGAGCGTACCGGCGAAACCATTACAGCGGCGAGCCTGCTCCATTCCAATCGCATTGATCCGGCGGAGCTGGGAGGGGAAAAGGCGGTGAACCTCGAGCGCCGCCTCCGCGACTGCTGGGCCGCAGGCGAGCGGGAATTCGGATTGATCCCCTTCTTTTTCGGTCCGACCGGTGCCATCACGCAATACTGGCCGGAGCGGCTGGCCTTCCTCCGGGAGCATATGGGGCCGGTGGACATGGAACGGACAGGCTTTCTCTTTGAAGGGGAGGGGGAGGAACTGGCCGCCATTCTGCGCGAACGCATCGAGGAAGTCCGGACGGAAAACGGGATCGGCGCTGCCCGCGTCGTCCTCGTCGACCATGGATCGCCGCTGCCCGAAGTGGCGGCGGTGCGGAACCTTCTCGCGGCCGAACTGCGCAAACAGCTCGTCGGAGAGGCGGTGGCGGCCGCCTCCATGGAACGGCGCGACGGGGCCTACTACGCTTTTAACGAACCCTTGCTGGAACACATTCTCCGTGAACCGGATTGGAACGGGGGCGATGTGATCATTTCCATGCTTTTTCTCTCCCCGGGTCGTCACGCCGGTCCCGGCGGGGACATCGCGGAGATCTGCCGCGCCGCCGAGGAGGAATTTTCCGCTCTGCGCACGCTGCGCACCGGGCTTGTCGGGGATCACCCCGCCATCGTCGCCCTGCTGGAAAAACGGTTGCGCGGCCCGCGGGTGAAACTCTGAGGGGGCCAGGAGACGGGTTGGCCGCCAAAGCCGGTTACACCGGCTCGTCGCCGAGGCAGGTTTCGACAAGGCGGGCGGTCTGGATCCACGGATGGTCGACGGGGACGGTACGCGTTTTACCCGCCACCTCTTTCAGCGGGACCGGTTCGCAGCGGTTGCCCTTGACGGCGACCATCAGATTGAATTCCCGCGCCGCGAGCAGTTCGCCCGCCTTCGTACCGAGGCGCGTGCAGAGGAGGCGGTCGTACGCGGTCGGGGAGCCTCCGCGCTGGACGTGCCCGAGGGAGGTTACCCGCGCCTCCACGCTTGTCATCGCCTGCAGTTCGCGGGCGATCCGGTTGGCGACGGGTTCGCGGACGAGGTGGACGCCGTTGTTCTGGGCTTCCTGGAGCAGTTTTTCCGGTTTCGTTTCCTTTTTCTTCGCTTTCTTTCCGCTCTTTTTCGCGGGCACGGTGTCGCGGTTGCGCACGCCTTCGGCGACGGCGAGGATGGAAAAGCGTTTCCCGTGACGGCGGCGGTTGAGAAGGCTCTCGGCCACCGCCTCGAGGTTGTAGGGAATTTCCGGAATGAGGATAACGTCCGCGCCACCGGCGATGCCGGAGCCGAGGCAGAGCCATCCCGCGTCGTGGCCCATGATCTCGCAGACGATAAAGCGGTGGTGGCTGGTCGCGGTAGTATGAAGGCGGTCGATCGCCTCGGTGGCGATCGTCATCGCCGAGTCGTAGCCGAAGGTGATCTCCGTTCCAGCGACGTCGTTGTCGATCGTCTTCGGAAGGGTCAGAACATTACACCCCGCCTTCTGCAGGCGATAGGCGTTCTTCTGGGTGCCGTTGCCTCCGAGGCAGACGAGGCAATCGAGGCGCAGCTTCTCGTAATTGGCGACCGCGACTTCGGTCATGTCCATGATCGTGTCGCCCATGGGCATCTTGTGGGGCTTGTCGCGGCTGCTGCCGAGAAAGGTCCCGCCCTGCGTGAGGATGCCGCTGACATGGATGTTCTCGATAGGTACGACGCGGTTTTCGATGAGACCGCGAAAACCGTCCTGAATCCCGATCACCTTCCATCCGTAATGCATGGCCGCTTTGGCCACGCCGCGGATCACCGCGTTCAGGCCGGGGCAATCGCCTCCGGCGGTAAGAATCCCGATCGTCCCGGTGGATTTTCCCATACCAATGGTTTTGCCAGATTTCAGTCCGTTTGGCGAGGGCGAAGAATGAAGACATGACTGCCGGCGGGCAGGCGATCGTACAGCTCGAGGAGGTCCTCATCCCGCAACAGAAGGCATCCAGCCGAGCGGTTGCGGGGGAATTCCTCCGGATGGTTGGTCCCGTGCAAATAGATGTATCGCGCCCAGGAATCGACGCCGGGCCCGGCATTGAGGCCCGGCTCGAGGCCGCGCAGGCGCAGGATCCGCGTCGTCACAAGGCTGCCGCCGTCCTTTTCCTTCTTCATTTCCCGCCAGTGTTGGCCGGTGGATTTACGTCCGATGAAGACGGTTCCCGGCGCGGCCCCGTCCCCGACCTTCTGGGCGACCTCATGCAGGCCCCATGGCGTGCCGAGGGAGTTCTCCACGCAGGAAGGCGGGCGCCTGCTGAAGGAAAAGGGGTAGCTGGCGACGACCCGGCGGCCCGCCCGGTGGCTCAGAATTTTCTCGCCAAGCGGGACCAGCAAAACATGGTCCGTGGCTTGCAAATGGAGCCGCGCGAGCGTGGCTTTATATTCGGAGAGAGGATTCACGGAATGATGGCAAAGCGAGTGGGCATTGTCGGTGCGACCGGTGCGGTCGGCGAGGAATTGTTGCGCCTTCTGGAAGAGCGCGGATTTCCATGCGATTCCCTGACCTTGTTGGCCTCGAGCCGGTCCGCGGGCAAGGAAATCCGGGGCATGAAGGGCGTCTATACGGTGGAGGAAGCCACGCCGGAAGCCTTCGATGAGCTGGACCTTGCCCTCTTCAGCGCCGGGGCTTCCATTACGAGGGACCTCGCTCCGGAAGCGGTGAAGCGCGGATGCGTGGTCGTCGACAACAGTTCGGCCTACCGCATGGACCCCGATACCCCGCTGGTCGTCCCGGAAATCAATCCGGAAGCCGCCAAACAGCACAAGGGAATCCTCGCCAATCCGAATTGTTCCACCGCCATTACGCTGATGGGACTGTGGCCGCTGCACCGGGCCTTCGGCCTGAAGCGCTTTGTCGCCTGTACCTACCAGGCCGTCTCCGGCAGCGGGGTGGCCGGCATGCGCGAACTGGAGGACCAGATCAAGGCATGGACCGAAGGCCGCGAGCCGGTGACCGATACCTACGCGCACCCGATCGCCTTCAACCTTTTCCCGCACGTCGACGCCTTTTTCGACGACGGCTACAGCAAGGAAGAGCACAAGATGCTCAATGAGAGCCGTAAGATCATGTCCATGCCCGGCCTTGCCGCCAGCACGACCTGCGTGCGCGTCCCCGTCCTCCGCGCGCACGCCATCGCGGTCCACGCCGAATTTGAGCGTCCCGTCGACGTCGCCGCCGCCCGCGAGGCCGTGGCCGCCTTCGAGGGCGCGGAGCTTTGCGACGAACCCGACAAAAACCGTTACCCGACCCCGCTCGCCTACAGCGGCAAGGAGAAGTGCGGCGTAGGGCGCATTCGCGTGGACTCCGCCCTCGACAACGGGCTCGCCTTCTTCGTCGTCGGCGACCAGCTCCTCAAAGGCGCCGCCCTCAACGCTGTGCAGATCGCGGAGCTGCTTCGCTAAGGTCCGGTAGCGAACGGGCGATAGCCGTTCGGACACAAAGGTCCGGTAGCGAACGGGCGATAGCCGTTCGGACACAAAGGTCCGGTAGCGAACGGGCGATAGCCGTTCGGACACGGACGGCAGGAGGGCCGAATCGCGGTCGCGGATTCGCTACAGAGACCACATTCGCTACGGTCTCCGTTCCGCCACCGCTTTAAGGATGCGCATGGAGACCGCGATGCCCTTCTCGAGGGTGGGAAGGTGCACGGACTCGTTTGGGGCGTGAAGGTTGTTCTCCGCCG
>JAAAOD010000203.1 GCA_009908535.1 Verrucomicrobiota bacterium | reverse complement strand
GCAAAATCCCGGTGGAATGCACGACCGTCGAGGTCACCAACGAATCGCAACGCCGCCGGAGCGTATCCGTTTTCAGCTACGCGCTCTTCCAGCTCACGGGAACCGACCACGAGGGCCGCGCCATCGGAAAGACGAATTTTTCCGAAGTCCTCCCGGATATCGGGGGCGTGCTCGTCACCAACCGCGACACCAACGTGCCGACGGAACGCTTCCGCGGCTACCTTGTCACGCTGAACGACTTTTTCAACGCCAGCGGCTACCGGGATCATTTCACCCGTGCCGACTACTCCGTCAGCGCGCCGAAGATCCTCTGGGGCTGGGACTGCGACGGTCGGGACGGTTGCGGCCCCGATTGCGCGGGCATCGTCCAGGTGAAGTTCACCCTTGAACCGGGCGAGACGCGGCGGGCCGACTTCGTCCTTGGACAGTGTGCCGACAAGGAGGAAGTGCGCCGCCTGCGGGAGAGCCTCTCCCCCGCGCAGCTCGACGCCTTGTGCGAGGAGGCGCGCGGGGAGCTGGCGGAACGGGCCGCGGCCTTCCGCGTCGATGTCGGGCATGAGCTGTACAACGGCCTCTTCAATATCTTCCTGAAAAAGCAGCTCGACCACTACCTCATCAACAAAAGCGGTTTCCGCGACAACCTCCAGACGGACATCGCCCTGAGCCTTGCCGATCCCCTCGCCGCGGAGGCGAACCTTGTCCGGGCCCTGACGAGCCAGTACGCCCACGGGGCCGTTCCCCACGGTTTCCGTCCCCTCAACCGCCTGCAGTATTCCGACAAGCCGGCGTGGATTCTCCAGGTCCTTCCCGCCCTCGTGAAGGAATCGGGGAATTTCGATCTCCTCGGCGTGGAGGTGCCCTACTTCGAATCCACCGAGCGCGGTAGCGTCCTCGACCACGCGGTGCGCGCGCTGCGCTACCTTGCCGGGGACACCGGCGGGCACGGCCTCTGCCGCCAGCACCACGCGGACTGGAACGACGGCCTCGAGGCCACCGCCGAAACCGGGGAGCGCGAAAGCGTCTTCGTCACCATGCAGCTCTGCCTCGGCGCGCGCGAAATGGCGGAACTCTGCGACCGGTCCGGCGAGGCCGAACTGGCCGAAGAATGCCGCCAGGTGTATGAGGAATTCAAGCACCGGCTCAACAGCACCGCGTGGGACGGCGAGTGGTATGTGCGGACCTTTTGCGAGGACGGTTATAAAATCGGATCGCGGGAGGCGCGGTACGGAAAGATCTTTCTCAATCCGCAGTCATGGGCGGTCCTTTCCGGTGTGGCGGAGGGCGAGCGCGCCCGCGCCATCATGGAGAAAGTGGACGAAATGCTCGAGGCCGACATCGGTTTCCGCATCTGCACCCCGCCCTATCCGGCCTACGATCCGCGCGTCGGCCGCATGTCCAATTCCATGCCCGGGGCCAATGAAAACGGCGGCTGCTACAACCACGCCGCCGGCTTCAAGGGGGTGGCGGACTGCCTCCTCGGTCGCTCCGAACAGGCATGGCGCACCTTCCGCAAGGTGACACCGGACAACCCCGCAAACCCCGTGAGCCAGTCCGGGGCGGAACCCTTCAGCTACGTGAACAGCTACAGCAGCGTCCCCCAGATTTACGGACAGAAGGGTTACGCGTGGCGTACCGGCACCGCCGGATGGTTCTGCCAACTCCTCGTCGAGTACATCCTCGGGGCACGCCGTGCCTACGACGGCCTGCTCCTCGATCCCTGCCTGCCCGCCGACCTTCCCCATGCGCGCCTCACCCGGCGCTTCCGTGCCACCACCTACGAGATCGAATTCCACAACCGCCCCGAAGGCGGCAAAGGGCCGAAGGCGATCACGCTCGACGGAAGTCCGCTCGAGGGCACGCAGCTGCCCGCACCCGATGGCGGTCGCCACTCCGTGGAAGTCCGGATGTGACCAACAGGGCTTCTCCGCGCTTAAAAAACTCCCGAACCCGTTTTCCATATGAACCTATTGTATCTACACGCCCACGACGCCGGACGTTACGTCCAGCCCTACGGATTCCCTTTCGAGAATCCGAATCTGATGCGTTTTGCCCGCGAAGGAACGCTCTTCCGCAAGGCCTTCTGCGCCGCGCCCACTTGCGGCCCGAGCCGTGCAGCCCTGCTCAGCGGCCAATATCCGCACCAGGTCGGCATGTTCGGCCTGCCCGGGGGAAGCGGATGGCGGTTCGATGATTACGACAAGCACCTCGTCAACCAGCTCAACGAATGGGGCTATGAAACGGTCCTCGCGGGCGTCCAGCACGAGGACGACCACAAGGCGCACTTCCCGGGTATCCGTTACGAACGGGTCCTCGAGCGGGAAACACCCACCCGGGGGCAGGACGGGGAGTTCTATCCCGAGACCATCGACAAGGTGGAATCCTTCCTCGCCACGCGCGACGACGCGCGCCCCTTTTTCCTTTCCGTCGGGATCGATGAACCCCACCGCGACAACCTCGCACGACCGGAGCTGAACCTCCACGGCAAAAGCAACCGCTTCACGAAAACGCGCTATTACGACCCGGACCGGCTTGACTGGCGCTACACCGCGCCGCCGCCATGGCTTCCGGATCTGCCGGAAGTGCGCAAGGACATGGAAAGCTACCGCGAGGGCGTGCGCATCATGGACGAGTACATGGGCCGGGTCCTCTACGCCCTGCGCCACAACGGTCTGGAGGAAAACACCCTCGTCGTGATCACCTCCGACCACGGAATCGAATTTCCGGGCGGCAAGAAGACGCTTCGCGATCAGGGCACCCAGGTCATGCTGATGATCCGCGGCCCGGAGGGTTCGCCCTTCAATGGCGGGCAGGTCATCGAACCGATGGTCAGCCATCTCGATATCCTGCCCACTTTGTTCGAACTGATCGGGAAAACCCCCGCCCACCAGCTGGAGGGGAAAAGCCTCCTGCCGCTCGTCCGCGGCGAGACGGAAACCCTGCACGAGGCGACCTTCGCCGAGCAAACCTACCACGGGGACCTGGAACCGCTCCGCTCCGTCCGTACCGAGCGCTGGAAATACATCCGCCGCCATTCCCCCACCGGGCCATGGATGCGGCACGACGGGCCGTCCACCCCCGTGATGGAAGCCTGCGGTCACTACGACCGCGACCGCGGCACGGAGGAGCTGTACGACCTGTACCTCGACCCGATGGAAGCCTGCAACCGGATCCACGATCCCGATTGCGCCGCGATCAGGGACGACCTCGCGCAGAGGCTGGAGGAATGGATGGAGGCCACGGGGGATTGCTTCCCCTCGGGCGATTTCCCGGAGCCTCCGGCCAGCAAGGCCTGAGCAACCGTCCCAACCTCTTCCCCGACGCATGCCCTACACCGTCTCCACTCATCGATGTCAGATTCCCCGCTCCGGCATGGCGCTGGGCGGGATCGGCACCGGCTTCCTTGAAATCCGCCAGGACGGCGGTTTCCACGAATGGCAGATCTTCAACAACTGGCCCCTCTTCACCGGCGAGCGCTTTCCCTACGATGCAAAGTCCAGCCTCTTTTTCCTCCTGTGGGTGAAAGTTGAGCACGAGAACCCGCGTCTCGTCCTTCTGCAACTCGAGGAAAGCCATCGCTCGGCGGCCATTGAGGGACATGAATACCACTACATGTTTCCCTGGCTGAGCGGGGTCGACGTCATCCGGTATCAGGCCAGCGTGCCCTTCGCCGATCTGGAGTTCGAACAGGACGGTCTGCCGTTGCGCGTGCGCCTTCGGGCATGGTCGCCGTTCATCCCCGGGAACGTGAAGGATTCCAACCTGCCCCTTGCCTGCTTCGATTTCGAGGTGGAAGCGATGGGGGAGCGGGCGGTCGAGGTCCAGCTGCTCGCTTCCATGCGCAACATGGTCGGCTACGACCAGCCGGAACGGGTCTATGCGCACAAGCGGGTCCGCGACGGGGAGTTTTCCGCCGTCCTCTTCGAAAACGACCAGCTTGATCCGGCGGCGCCGACCACCGGGACGATGGCCCTCGCCTCCCTCGCGGAAGATTCCACCGCCTACCTCGGCTGGGAACACCACCACCCGTACTACGAGCGCCTTCTCCGCGAGTATCCGCTGCCCGAATACGATGACACCGAGGGACGCAACAAGGTGGACGGCAAAAGCGGCCGGAAGCGCGCGGACCCGCGCTGCTTCGCCACCATCGGCAGGGCCGCGCGCCTCGCGCAACGCGGGGAGCGGCTGCGACACAGCTTTCTCCTCGCATGGCATTTCCCGAACCTCTACGGGCGCCCTCCGCGCAACGATCCGCATTATCGCAGCACCGAGCCGCACGGCCATGACGAACTCGAGGGGCACCGCTACGCGGTCGACTTCGCCTCCGCCGAAGCCGTGGCCCGCTACGCCAAGGACCACCTCGACCGTTTGCGCGGGGAGAGCGAGGCCTTCCACCGTGCTTTCTTCGACAGCGACCTTTCCGGAAAGCTCCTCGATCAGGTCAACAGCCACCTCAACACCTTCCGCACCTCGACATGGCTGACGCGCAGCGGTCTCTTCGGCGTCATCGAGGGCCTCAGTCCAAAGAAACCCTTTGCCGGGCTCGCCACGACCGACGTCGCCATGTACGGGCAGATCGCCACCAGCCTGCTCTTCCCGGAACTCGACCGTCTCACCGTCAACTGCTGGCGAAACCTGCAGCGGGACAATGGCATCGTCGCCCATTCGATTCCCTGTAACAGCCGCCAATGCAATGACAACGAAGTCGACGGGCACCGCCTCGACCTCCCGGCCCAGTTCGTGTTCCAAAGCCTCCGCGCGGCGCTCTGGAGCGGCGACGGAGCCTGGTTGCGCGAGGTCTGGCCGGACTGCAAGCGCGCCCTCGCCTACGTTCTGCGCGAACGGGACGCCAACGGGGACGGGCTTCCCGACATGGAAGGCGTCATGTGTTCCTACGACAATTTCCCGATGTATGGGGTGGCCCCCTATGTCGTCACCCAGTGGCTGGCCGCCCTTGCCCTCGCCCTGAAGGTCGCCCGCATGCTGGAAGACGAGGCCTTCCTCGGGGAATACACGGACAAGTTCCGGTCCGGCTGCGCCACTCTTGCCGAAAAAACATGGAACGGGCGTTACTTCAGCCTGTATTCGGATTTCCGCGAATCCGACCCGGGTGGGCGTGACGGCTGCATGACCGACCAACTTATCGGGGAAGGCGTGGCCCACCAGCTCGGTCTTCCCGCCCTCCTCGAGGAGGCGAAGGTCCGTACGGCGCTGTGCAGCATCTACGCCATGAATTACAAACCGGAGCAGGGCCTGCGCAATTGCCAGTGGCCGGGCGACAATTTTCTCCATGACATCGACAAGGACATCTGGGTGGACCAGGCGAACACCTGCTGGACGGGGGTCGAGTTCAATTTCGCCGCCCAGCTCTACGCGCACGGCATGGTCGAAAAGGCGGAGGCGATCATCCACAACATCGACGCCCGCTACCGGAAATGGGGCCTCTACTTTGATCATCAGGAATTCGGCGGCCATTACTTCCGCCCCATGTCCGCCCTCGGCGTGCCCAACGCCTACCTCGGCCTGAGCTATGATGGCGAAACCCTGCGCATCCGCCCGGCCAGCTCCGAGCCCGGGGAAAACGCGCGGCCGCTGCCCGCCGGACGCTGGTGCTTCCTCTTCCCCGGCGGCTACGGGACCTTGTTCCACTCCCCGGAGGGAACCCGCCTCGTCGTCCGCTCCGGCCGCCTTGAAGCCCGCGTGATCGAGATCCACCTGCCGGGACCGGCCTCCCTTGAAAATGTTCCCGGCGACTGGACCGCTGAAGCGGAGCCCGACCAGACCCGCTTCGTCCGCAGTGAGCCGGGCCGCGGCGACTGGACGCCTTCCCGAAAAACCCGCCAACGCCCCGCCTTCCCCTCGTGAACCCGATTCGCCACCCACGCCTTTTCCCGCGCTCACCCCGCTACACCGTGATCGTCAACGGCCAACCGCAGGAGGTCCTGCAGGCCACCGGAGCGGACTTTATCATTGCCGAAGGGGACGGGCCGTCCGATGTCGTTGTCGAGGTCGCCGACACCTCCATGGCCAACCCGGAGGGCGGCTCGGCGGAGCCCTGCGTACGGCCCCTCGCGCGTCAGGTGGAGTGCCGGAAGGAGGGCGGGACCCTGTCCTTCACCGTCCCGGGCCCGGGGAACTACCATCTGGACCTGTCCCGGGAACATCCCCTCTACCTTTTTCTCCACAAGCCGGAGGCCGCCCCTCCGCCTTCCGGAAAGGCGAAGGGGCACTACTTCTGCGGTGGTCAGGTCCATGAGATCGGCAAACTGGAACTGCGGGACGGCGAGACCGTGTACCTCGAGGCCGGGGCGGTGGTCCGGGGCGCGATCGAGGCACGCGGCGTGCGGGACATCACCATCGCCGGCCACGGCATCCTCGATAACAGCTATTTCAACCGACCGGGAGAGGCGACCTATCCCGTCCTTGTCGAGGATTCGGTCAATGTGACCCTCCGCGACCTCACCATGATCGAGCCCACGCGCTGGACCTGTCTCCTCAGGAACTGTGAGCACATCCAGGTCGACAACCTCCGCCAGATCACCGTCGGCGGCGGCCGGGACGGGCTCGACCTCGTGAGTTGCCGCCACGCGGTCGTACGGAACTGCTTCATCCGCGCCGGTGACGATTGCATCGTGGTCAAGGCCCACTCCGGCAAAGTCGGGCAACCGGGACCGGGAAAGGACAGCTTCGACATTCTCGTGGAGGGTTGCAGCCTTCTCAACGACGGAGGAGGGAGCGCCCTTGAGATCGGGCACGAGCTGCGCACCGATTCCGTCCGCGACATTACCTTTCGCGACTGCGACATCCTCCACGTCCACGGCATGGGCGCCGCCATTTCCATCAACAACGGGGGCCAGGCGCTCGTCGAGAACATCCGCTACGAGGACATCCGCATCGAGCACTATTACGACAACCTCTTCTGGATCCGTGTCATCGAATCCCGCTACAGCGGAACGCCGCAACGGGGACACATCCGCAACATCACCTTCCGCGACATCGCCGTCCTGGAAAGCATCTACAACCCCGGATACTCCATCTCCGTGATCGGGGGATTCGACCCGGAACATCGCGTCGAGGACGTACGTTTTGAAAACCTCTCCATCAACGGGCGCCGCATAACCGACCTGCACGAGATGGACGGCTTCGTGCGGGATACCGGCGCCATCACCTTCAGCTGACGGGCCGCGGCCCGCGCATGCTCAGGCCGGCGGCGGCGGGGGCGACTCCTCCTCTTCGTCTTTGGCTCCCCCCGTGGCGGCCTCTTCGCGTTCCTTCCGCAGGATGTCCTGCTCCTTTCGGATTTCCGCGGGATCCTCCGGGTCGATCGGGATGGGCTTGCCGACAAGGTGGAATAGATACCACGACAGCGGAACAAAGGTGACCGCCAGAAGAAGAAGGGTTAAGCCGAAGGCCCAGCTGCGGTGATGCCACATTCCGTAGGCGTACTCCCCGTCGGAAAAATAGATGACCGTAAAGGTGTCGTTGACGAGGGCGTAGGGGGTCTGCCGACTCGCCACGGCCATTTCCAGCACCTGCGGGTTCCCCTCCTCGTCGAGAACTTCGACGAAGTGCCGGAAAATCGTCCCGAGGGCGTAGTCGCCCTCCTCGATTTCACGGCGGACCCGGATCACATCGATCGGCTCTCCGGGACTGTTCCGCTCCACGCGGACCACGCGGGCCTCCGCGCGCTCCCCGAACAGGAACCGGGATAAGGGGCCCCAGATTTCCCAGACGGCGACGACGAGGATCGCGAGGGAAAAGAGCAGGAACAGCAGTTTGCGCCAGAAATCCCGGGCAATAAAGACATCCGGCTGGCCGTCCTCGCCGAAAACGCGGTTGTCCAGGTTCGGCATGTCTTCGGGCCAGCGGGTTCCGGGATTGTCCGTCTTCATCGGTTATCGTCCTCCTCGGCGCCGTAGCGGTGCAGAACACCGCGCCTTTCCAGGATTAAAATAAAGGCGAGGATTCCGATCCCGATGATGTCGGTCCCGATCTGCAACAGCTGGCTGGAAAAATAGTACTCGTATTCGCGATCGCTGTAATCCGCCTCCATCTGGTGACGGGGAATGGTGACGTAGAGCGGGGGCGCCGCAAGGGTCTCGGCGAACTTGCGGAAGAAAGCCATGGCGAGGTCTCGTCGCGGGCCATCGCGACCGAGTTCCCCGGCCATGCGGGACCGCACCTCGGCGTACGGCAGCTGCATTTCCGTTTCCGTCCCTTCCGAGGGGTCCAGTTCCAGCTCGAGCCGGTAGGTTCCGTTCGCCCGTCGGACATCGGCGGCGCGGATCCCGCCGTCGGCGGATTGGTACAGTTCCTTCACTTCCTCCGTTGTCGGGGCCCCCTTCCCGGTTCTGCCGTTGGGATCGACCGTAAAGGCGAGCCGGGCCGGTGCCTCCGGCCCCTCCGGTGCGGAGCCCGCGACGTCGCGGATCCGATAATCCGCCTCCCGGGTGCGGAACTGGCTTTCGCTGACCGCCTTCAGAGCGGTGGCGAGGTTGAAGGCCCGGTCGGAACGCAGACCCGCCCTTGAAGCGCCGTAAAACAGATCGACGAAGCGAGGATCGAGCCGGGCGGTGATGGCAAGGGCATTGCCGCCGTCTTCGCGTTGAAGGGGCTTCACCTCGATGTCCGGGAGGCGCTGCCCGTTGCCATCCCCGGCGACCTTCATCTTCAGTTCCTGTCCGCGCAGGCTCTCGAGGAGGTCGGGGATCTGTTCCTCCTCCAGCCGCTCGATGGTGCGTACCTTCAAATAAAGCGCATCGCCGTCAAGGCGAGCGTCGAGCAACTGCTCTCCCGGCGGAAAGCGGAGCTCCGCCAGCTCGGGGGCGAGGCGGCGTTCCAGCTCGCGCGACCTTTCCTCAAGGGACGCCTCGATCTCCTCGATGCGGTCGCGCGCCTGCGCCATTTCCTCCTCGATCTCCGCTTTCCGTTCCTCACTGGTGAAAAAGCCCTCCTTTTTTCCCTCGAGATGGGAAAGCCGGTTCTGCAGGTCCTCCCGTTCATCGATCCATTCCTGGGCCTGATCGTCCTCCCGGTGAATCCACCAACGCTCCGAGGTCTTCCCGTCCACGCCCGGTCGGTGCACCGGCCGCAGGTACAGTTGCTCCGTCGCCAGTCCCGCGGACCGGGCCTTTTCCCGCACTTCTTCCCGGCTCAGTTCCTCCCCGAAGGTCGCCGTCAGATTGTAGCCGGCCTGCGGGAAAAACCAGAAGGACCAGAGGAAGAGCCAGCCCCCGAGCACCACCCCGATGGAATTCCGGAAGATGGCATTAAAGATCTGGATCCCCGCCGTGGCCCCGCCCATCCGGTTGCGGGCGACGTACTCCCACAGCAGCGGTCCCGTGGCCACCCCCTTGATCGCGCCGAAAACCCACGCGGCGTTCCCGAAGGCGACGATTTCCCAGAAACTCGGTCGGTAGTCGGGAAGGAAATACACATAAACGGTGTATAGAATATTGACGACGAGATTCCCCGTCGTGGCCCAGAAAACGATCTTCATCTTCCCGAAGCGGTCAGCCATCCAGCCGCCCAGAAGGCCGAGGACAATTCCCACCGGCACCCCGATCGCGATCGTGTTGCCGAAGGTCTGCAGGTCATAGCCCCACTGCTCCGTGAACAAAAGGGGCTGGAAGACCCCGAGGCTGAAGCCGAACATCACGTTGGCGAAAAGGAGCAGGTACAGCGGAGTGAGATCCTTGGCGAAAATGTCCTTGAAGACGCTGCGGATGAAGTGACGGAAGAAATTCTCCCCTTTGTTGCGCCCGTCCATCATGCGCTTGCGCCCCATCGGATAGATTTCCTTGATGCCAATCGCCTCGAAAATCGCCGCGCCGAGGAAGAGAAGCCCGCAGATGATGAACATCAGGGTCCCCCCGCTGGGCGTGGCGAAAAACTGGAACGGCCCCATGAAATAAACGTCGTGGAAACGCCCCAGCAGGAGGGTGAAAAAGACGAGGTTGCCGATGTTCATGAAGGCCTGCATGAACCCGGAACTGAGACCGCGCTGCTTCGCCGGCACCACTTCGTACACAAGGGCCTGCGCCGGCGCCGCGAGGTCCCCGAAAAAGTCGTACATCCAGCGCAGAAGGATCAGGATCCAGAGGTTCGGGGCGAAGGGCATCCCGACAAGAAAGACGAAGCGGAGGAAATCGGAGATGGCGACGAAGACCTTCCGCCGCCCGAACCGCGTCCAGATCCGGTCACTCAGCCAGGCGACGAGCGGACCGATGATAAAGGTCAGGTAGATCTGCAGGCTGATCAGCCCCATGATCGCCGCCGGATTGTCGATGTACTTCTTGATCAGCAGGATGAAGGGCGCCTGGATCACAAACTGCCCGTAGATGGATAGGATGATGATCAGCTGGGCGAAAAACGCCCAGGACTTCGGCACCTTCGTTTTACGCGTGATCAGCATCGGGGGGCTTCATCGAGAGGAGAAAGGGGCTGGGGAAGCGAAAGGCAAAAGGACTCCCGCCGGAGGGGAAAAGCCAGACCAGCCACGGCCCCTTGACTTCTCGCAGTATGCGCCGCTTTCCGATAATCCTTCACCGGTCAAACCGTTCAATCGGGACGGCGCCCCGGACGCAATATCAACGGTTTCAGTGGGATTTATTTTATCCCCGTGCACCGGTCGTCCTTAGCTGCCCCATGGCAGTGCCACGCCGTCGGCAGCGTCCTTTTTCCGTCTCCGCGTCGCCCCCAGCCCCTGAGACATTGCCTTCCAGAACCGAAAAAGCAGGATCCTTTCCAACACCATGAAAACACTTCCCCACCTCCGCGTCAGTGCCGACGGTCGTTTTTTCGAGGACGAAAACGGCCGGCCCTTCTTCCTTCTCGCCGACACCGCATGGATGCTCTTCAACAAGTTGCGCGAGGAGGAGATCGAGCGCCTCTTCGCCAACCGGGCGGAGAAAGGCTTCAACGCCCTCCTCGCGGTGGTCTTCCGCGACCTGTTCGAGCCGAACAGTCCGAACGCCTATGGGATCCGGCCCTTTGCCTCCGAGGCGGACATGGCGGCGGTAAAGCTGAATCCGGAATGGCTCCGCTTTGTCCGCCGGGTGGTTGAACTGGCCGGCAAACACGGTCTCCACATGGGCCTGCTGCCGACCTGGGGGGACAAGTGGAACGAGCATTCCAACTCGGCCGGTCCCGTCATCATGGACCGGGAAAAGGCCCGTGCCTACAGCCGGCATCTTTCCGACGCCCTTGGCGACTGCCCGAATATTTTCTGGGTCCTCGGCGGAGACAGCCCCATCCAAAGCCGCAGCTACGCGGCGACCGTACAGGCCTTTGCCGAGGGCATCCGGGAAGGAGCGGGCGGATCGCGGCTGGTGACCTTCCACCCCAACGACAACTCCACTTCGGAAATCTTCCATGGCGCGGACTGGCTGGATTTCAACGCCATTCAATCCGGACATGCCCGGCCCAACATCGCCGATTACGCCTGCATCGAGCACCTCCACCGGCTGCGCCCTCCCAAGCCCTGCCTCAACATGGAGGCCAACTTCGAGGCCTGCCCCATGTTCCTCACCATAATGGAACCGGAGCGCCCCGCGGAGGAACCCCTTTACAGCGCCTACGATGTCCGCAAGTGCCTCTACCGGTCGGTCCTCGCCGGGGGCGCCGGCTTCGTTTACGGATGCGAGCCCATCCGGCAACTCTACCGCAAGGGGGATCGTATCCACGTTTACGGGCATTATACCATGCCGGAATGGAAGGAAGTCCTCGACGCCCCCGGCAGCTTCCAGATGCGGATCCTGCCCGACCTGCTGTTGGAGCGCAGCTACTTTACCCGCGAACCCGCGCAGGAGCTGCTTCTGCCACTGACGCGCGCCCTCGGTTCCGCCATGGACTACAACCGCATGGAGAACCGGGATCCGGCCGCGCACATCCGCGTCGCCCGTTGCCGTGAAGGTACCTACCTGCTCGCCTACACCCCCGTGAAGCAGCCCGTCTCCCTCGACACGAGCGGCCTCAAGGGAGAGCAGTACGTGGTCTCGGTCGTGAACCCCGAAAACGGTGAGCGGCTCAGCCACTACCGCCGCACCAACACGGGGGTCTTCACCCTCGTGCCCGGCCGTGACCTCGACACGCTCTTCATTCTCGAGAGCCCGGACGGATCGACGGCCTAGGGGGACGGAACCTCCCCGCCCGTGCCATGGTCGAGATCTTCCTCCACATCCTTCTCCCGATCTTCCTTCTCATCGGACTGGGAAGCCTGCTCGACCGCGCCTTCACCCTCGACCTCGGGACCCTTTCGAAGCTGAGCTTCTACGCCTTTGTGCCGGCGCTCGTCTTCATCGAACTGCAGGGCAGCGAGGTCGCGGGCCGCCTTCTCCTTTCCATCGCGGCGGTCATCCTTGTCCATCTCCTCCTGCTCGCGGCTGTGGCCTGGCTGGTCTTCAACCGCCGGTGGATCGGGGAAAACCGCTCCGTCCCGCGGGTCGGAAGCATCTTCTACAACGCCGGGAACTTCGGCATCCCCCTTGCGCAGATGTTCTTCGGAAGCACCGGAGTGGCCGTAATGGCGGTGATTCTCATGGTGCAGAATTTCATGTCCTTCACCCTCGGCATCGCCATGCTGGCCCGCGACAGCCGGGGAGCGAAAGAGCGTTCGGCGGCCAGCCTCGCCGCCCTTGCGAAGGTGCCGGTGCTCTGGGCGATCGTCCTCGCCCTCGCCCTGCCGGAAATGCAGGGCCCGGTCATTGATGCCGCCGGCTACCTCGCCGACGGGCTTATTCCCGTTGTCCTCATGACCCTCGGCATCCAGCTCGGCCGCTGCCGGTTTCGCGGCCATGCGCTCCAGGTCGGCCTCGTCACGGGCATCCGGCTCGTGCTCTCGCCCCTCCTCATGGGGGGATTGCTGCTGCTCTGGCCCTATCCCCTTGATAACTACGAGGCCATCCTCCTCGTCGCCGCGGGGCTGCCCGTGGCCGTGAATACGCACCTGCTCGCCCTCGAATACAAAGTGGACCCGGAGGTCGCCGCGCAGCAGGTCTTCTGGACCACCCTTCTCGGCGGCCTCACCATCACCCTTCTCCTGTACCTGGTTTCCTGATACGAAAAGAGGAGCGGCCCTGGCCTCTCCGCCTCCGGATCGAATAATGGCCGGAGCGCAAGACCGTGCAGGGGATTGACAAAGGCAATTGGGACCGGTTGCGTCAAACCGTTCACCCAGCGAAAGCCTTTTCTTTACCTGACCAGCGTATGCCCCGCGTAACCTTAAAGACCATCGCCCGGGAGTGCGGTGTTTCCGTCTCCACCGTCTCCCTTGCCTTGAGCGGCAAAGGAAAAATCTCCTCCAGGCGCGTAGACCGCATCCGGAAAAAAGCGGAGGAGCTGGGCTACAAACCGAATCCCCTCCTTGCCTCGCTGGCCTCGAAGCGCTTCCGCTCCGGGGAAGCCTCCCTTGGCAACCTGATCGCCTTGCTCAACTTTCCCCTCAATCCCGAGGGATCGCGCCCGGGGCGCTCCGTCTACGGGAACGACCTGTTACGCTGGTCGCGGGAACTTGGTTATCATCCGGAGCTCTTCGACTACAAAAGGATGCGCTCCTATGCCGACCTTGCGAACACCCTCTACCGAAGGGGAACCCAGGGCATCATCGTCTTCGGCCAGCCCGACCTCGAGATGTTCACGAACAAGGAAAAATGGTCGGGGTTTTCCATTGTACAGTGCGCCCGCTTCCGCATCGGGCTCCCGATCCACACCGTCCGGCCGGATATTTTCCGGTCCACGAAGAAACTTTTCACGCGCTTGACCCAGTTGGGATACCGGCGGATCGGCTTTGGCTTCGGGCGGCATTTCCCCATGATGGAGGACGACGAATCGCGCTTTGCCGCCGTCATGGCCCTGCAGACCTTTTACCTTGAAGAAGAGGAACGGATTCCGCCCTACACGGGGGATCTGTCGGATCGGGAATCGTTTCTTGCCTGGGTAGAATCCCACCAGCCGGATGTTGTCGTCGGCTTCAGTGAAGCGCAGTGGTACTCGCTGAAGGATGCCGGATACACCATCCCCGGTGACCTCGGCTTTGCCAGTCTGCACCTGCATTTACCACGCCGAGCGGGCGCTCCCGTTCTCGCCGGATTGGAGCAGCGGCAGTCACAGATCGCCCGGCAGAGCGTGATCCTGCTCGATCAGTTGATCCGGCATAATTCCCGCGGCTTCCCGGAGAACCCGCACAATGTGCTCCTCGAATCCGTCTGGCATGACGGCGATACCCTCCCTCCGAAGTAAAGGAAGGAGGTTATTCGGACCGGGAAAGCAGCACGCCTTCCCTGGGGCGGATCCGTACGCTGGAGGGCGCCTCGATGTTTGCCCGGATCCGGTCGCCTTCCTTTTCCCATTCGATCGCAATGGGTCCATCCTCGTGCGGAAACCGGCATTGCGCCCGGTCAAGGGAAGGCGAGACCGGATCGAGGACCCAATTCTGGCGGTTGCCGGGTTCCTCCTGCCGGAACCCCATGGCGTAGCGGGCAAGGTAGATGGCGGCGCCGCCGCTCCAGCTGTGACAGCAACTGCCCATATTCCGGTGTGCGCGTGAGAAACACTC
>JAAAOD010000250.1 GCA_009908535.1 Verrucomicrobiota bacterium | reverse complement strand
ATGAGGAGGTTTTGCGGCATGGGTGGGTTGATTCAGTTCGGGGATTCAAGCTGGACCCGGCGCAGCCCCGCCAAGGCGGTGGCAAGGTCCGGGATCCGGGGCTGCCATTTGCGTTCCCATTCAAGGCAGACGGCCCCGTCGAAGCGATCCTTTCCGATCATGCGGAAGAAGACGGTGAGGGGGAACCGGCCTTCGTCCGGGACGGCACAGGTGTAGTCGGGTTTCCTCTCCCCGGTCATTCCGTCACCTCCTGTCGTTCGGCCGCCGTTTCCTCCGGAGCATACCAGCGGCTGACGTCCCCGTTCCAACGCCAGAGGGTCCCGGAGGTGCGGAGATCAGCCCGGTCCATCACCGTCAACATGCCGGCGACGGATTCCGCCGGCTCGAGCAGAAAGCGGTCGCCGCGCTCCGCCCCGGAGGTCATGTCCGTGCGCACCCAGCCCGGATCGATGCCGCCGACCACGATGCCGTCCGGATAAAGCTTTCCCGCAAGGACCGGCACCGACCGGTGCACCGCCGCCTTGGAGCAGGGATAGGAAAACTGGCCCGCCTCCGGCGGCTCTCCCTGGAGGCGCCGGAGCACGCCCGTGCGCGAGGTGAGAAAGAATACCTTCCCTCCCCGGCTGATGGCGGAATGCAGCTCGCGCGTCAGCGTGAGCGGCCCGATGAGATTGGTCGCGAAGACCCGCCGCATTTCCTCCGGATCAAAGGATTCCATCCCCGCTTCCCCGCGCGCGAACATGCCCGCGTTGTGCAGGAGGAGGGCCACCCCGCCGGGCAATTCCGCGACCCCCGCGGCGCAGCCGCGGATGCTCTCCTCCGAGGAAAGATCGAGAGGAAGAAGGACGAGGCGCTCTTTGTACTGGTTTTTCAGTACATGCAGCGCCTCCGCCTCCGCCGGCTTGCGGCAACAGGCGGCGACGGATCCGGAATGCATCAGCAACTGCCGTGTGAACTCCAGCCCGATGCCGCGGTTCGCACCCGTCACGACGGACCAGCCGGGCGCAATGGGCGGTTCCGGGTTCACCATGCCTCCCGGTAGAGGGTTTCCCCTTCCCCGGCCTCCAATGCCCCCACTTCGGCCGCCGGGGAATGCGGCGTCCGGCCGATCACCTCCCCCGTGGAGGGATTGTGGACCGGGGTGAATTCGGATGCGGTGGAGGTCATCCACTCGCCGCCAATAAAAGAGGAGATGGTGTTCATAAGGAGAAACTCAAAAGGAGCCCGCCCGCTCTTCGTAGTGGGTCGGTTTGTGGTGCAGGGGGAGGCCGCGTTCCAGCCAGTCGGCATTCCAGCGGATCATCGTGTCAAGGTCGACGACCGGATCGCCGAAGAGGCGTTGCGCTTCGGAATTGTCGTTGTGCCAGGCCGTCGCTTCTTCCTCCCCGGAAAAGACCGGCGCCCGCCCGAAGATCTCCCCGAAGCGCCGCGCCACTTCGCGGACCTTCGCCGGCTGCGGCGCCCCGATGTTGATCGGCGCCGCCGGCGTCGTCCCCCGGCCAAGACAGCGCAGGATATGCGAAATCGCGTCCCCCTGCCAGATGACGTTGGCGATCCCCGTGCGGATGTCGATGGGCTCCCCCCCGCGCACCTTCAGGGCAATGTCCATGAGCACGCCGTAGCGGCAATCGATGGCGTAGTTGAGACGCGCAAGACGGCCGGGACTGTCCGTCGTCCGCGAAAAGTACTGGAAAATGCGCTCCCGTCCAACACAGGAGTTGGCGTATTCCCCGAGCGGCGTCGGCGCGGTGTCCTCCGGCGTGGCCCCCGCTCCGTCCACCCGCGAAAAGGGATACACGCACAGGGTTGAGAAAGCGACAAAACGCGTTCCCGAAAATCGCTCCCCCACGTAGGCCGGCACCACCGTGTTCATCGCCCATGTGAGGGTCTCCGAGCCCGCCGTGCCGAACTTCTTCCCCGCCATGTAGACCACGTTCGCCACCTTCGGCAGCTCCGCCACCGCCCGCCGGTCCAGAAGGTCGCAGGCGATCGTTTCCATCCCCGCCGCCTCGATCCGCTCCCGGACCGCCGCATCACTGAAGCGGGCCACGCCGATAACGCGCTTCTCCGGGGCCGCCCGCTTCGCCATCATCGCCAGCGTCGGCCCCACTTTGCCCCCCACCCCGAGAATCAGCAGATCCCCGTCCAGCTTACGGAAATCCTCCACCAGTCCCGCCGTCGGCGTCGAAAGAAAATTCTCCAGCTCCTCCACCGAGGTGAAACAGGCGGGCAGTTGGTCGCGGCTTAGCACGGAGGTTCCTCGCATGCCCCCCACCCTGCGCAAAAGCGCCTTGCCGGAAAAGACCCGCTTGGTGTATCCTGTTACATCTTATGACCGCCCCTCGTCCCAACCAACGGGCCATTGCCCGTGTCTGCGGTGTTTCGAACGCGACGGTGAGCCGCGCCCTTGCCGGGCATCCGCGGGTGCGGGCGGCGACGCGGGAGCGCATTCGGGCGGCGGCGCGGGACCTTGGCTACGAAGCGGATCCACGGCTGGCCTTCCTGAGCCGGCTGCGGTGGTCGGCGGGGCGGAAGCCGGAAACGGTGCGGGTCATTGTCCTGACGGACGAGTACACGCGCGCGCCGGCGGACCATGCGAAGTTCGGGGAGATCCGGGAGACGGCGCGCGAATTGGGATACAAACTGGAGCAGGTGGATCTGGCGGCGGTCCTCGCCGCACCCCGCCGGTTTGAGCGCGAGTGGCACCATGCGGGGATCGGGGGGATCCTCATCAGCGTGCATCGCAGCGCGGGGCTGCCGGAGATCGACTGGAACCTTTTCTCGGTGGTCATCGTGGGGGAGGAATTTCCGGAGTACCCCTTCTACCGCGTAGGCACGGACTTCCGGCAGGGATTCGATCTTGCGGGGGCCCGCATTGTCGGGGAGGGCAAACCAGTCGGGTATTGCTTTTATGACTACAGCCAAAAGGAAACGCCGACGGCGGGCATCGAGCTGAGCCGCCTCCTTCTTGCGGAGATCCTTCTGCAGCACGCCGAGTTTCGCAGGCGCGGTCTGGCCACGGATTCCATTCTCCACCTTCCGGATGAGGCGGCTGCGGGAAAAGCGGCGTTCGCGGCATGGCGTTCGCGGGAAAAGCCGGGCGTCGTCATGACCAACTCCCGCGCGCCGCTGCGATGGACCGGACCCTCCGGTCCCGCCTTTTTTCTCATGCCGAAGCCTGAATACCGGGGCGGCGCCGACGCGCCGGGCTGCCATTTCCAGATTGGACGGCGCCTTGCCCTCGGGCTGTCGACCCTCCACGAAAACCTGCTCTTTGAACGCCGCGGCTTTGCCGCCACGCCAACCAAGCTGCTGGTGCCGATGCGGTATGAAGCAGAGCCGGAGACTCCCCGGAAGCGGGTGAAAGGGTGAAGGATTACCTTGCCTTCGCTTTGCTTTTCCACGTGCTTGCTAAATGGTTTCTGCATGAACGGAGACAGCTGCGGCAGGGTACGGATTGGCTTCATCGGTTGCGGCGCGCACGCTTCGCAGAACCTCTATCCCTCTCTGCGCTTTGCCGACGGTGACCTCGTGGCGGCGGCGGATCCCATGGAGGAAAGAAGGCTGTATGTTAAGCGGTATTTCGGGGCGGGAAGAGTCTACGAATCCTACGAGGCGATGCTGGGAAAGGAGGCCCTCGACGCCGTCATCGTCTGCGGTCCACCCTCCCTGTATGAGGAAGCGGGGCTGGCCGCCCTTGGCCGGAAGCTGCCGGTTCTGGTGGAAAAGCCTCCGGCGGAAAGCCTCGAAGGATGCAAACGCCTGCGCCGGGCCGCGGTCGCGGCGGGCAAGCCGCTCATGGTCGCCATGATGAAACGCTTTTCCCAGAAATATGAAATCTCCAATGCACAGGGCAGGAGCGCTACCCCGGAACCGGTAAATCCGTCTCCTTTCCGGAATGAAGATTCTCCCGTTTCCCGGGCAGCCGGGCACGTAGCCAGCCGGCCCGCGCGGCGCGTTCAGGCCCCCGAGGTGCGGGGCATGGGGAGGACGTCCTTCTTCATTTCCGCCTGGAGAAAACGATGCAGGACAGCCGCCTTCTCGGCGGCGTAACCGGGATCGTCCCAACGGTTGTGCAGTTCGCCGGGATCTTCCCAAAGATCAAAGAATTCCCCGCAGTCCAGCGTCTGGTAGACGGTCAGTTTGTAGCGATCTTCCACATACGTCCGCAGGACGGCCTGGTCGGGCTCATGGGTGTTCTCGACAAGGGCGTGGTCGCGAACGGCCTCCGCCCGCCCCGTCCAGACCGGGAGCTGGTTCCTTCCGGACATGAAGCGGGGAGGAGCAATACCGGCGGCGGCGAGGAAGGTTGCCGGGAGGTCGACGAGGCTCTGGATGGCGGAGGAGCGTGTCCCCGCCGCGATCTTGCCGGGCCAGCGGGCGATCATAGGCACGCGGACGCTGTCCTCGTAGTGGAAGGGTCCCTTGGCGATGAGGCCGTGGTGCCCGTAGTAATGCCCGTGATCGGAGGTGAAGACGACGAGGGTGTTCTCCGCAAGTCCCAGCTCCTCAAGCCGGTCGAGGATATGACCGATGGACCGGTCCATGCACGACACCATTCCGTAATAGATGGCGATGTCCCGCGCCAGCGCGGCCGGGTCATGGACATGGCTGTGCAGGCCGTGAATCCATCTGGCATCGGGATCGATCCCGTACTTCTCCCTCGAGGGTTCCGGATCCTGCGTGAAACGGAGGAAGGGCGAATTCGAATCGTGCTCCCCCGTCCGGCCCTGCGGTACGGTGAGGGCCTCCGGATCGTACATGCGGTCCCACGGTTCCGGAACGAGGTAGGATGGATGCGGGTCGAAGAAACTGGCCCAGAGGAAAAAGGGCTGGTCCGCCTCCCGGTAGCTTTGCAGATAATGGCGGGTCCGCTCGGCGATCCATGTGTTGTAGTGAAATTCCATGGGAAGGTCCCAGGTATGGCGCTGCTGCTCCCGCGTGCCCGTGGGCCGGGAGAAATATTCCCGCCAGTTGGTGAGGCCTTTTTCCTCCATCCATCGCGCGTAATGCTGGCCGACATGGGCCTCGTCGGTGTGGTTGCGGGCCAGCTCGAAGTCGTCGAAACCATAGAAGGGACCCGTGAAGGCCTTCCAGAAATCAAGATCCTGCAGGGTGGGATAAGCCTCGAGGGACGGGTATTCCGCCGTTCCGTGCAGCGGCTGGAAGTGAGCCTTGCCGACGAGACCGCTGCGATACCCGTTTTCCCGCCAGCAGTCATTCACCGTGGGACGGTCCTCGAGGAGCTTGGTGCCGAGGGAATAGGCCCCGTGCTGGCTGGGGTACTGGCCGGTGAGGAGACTGGCCCGGGTCGGCGTGCAGGTGGGGTTCGGGCAGTAGCTGCGGTCGAGGACGATGCCTTCTCCGGCCAGTCGGTCGAGCCGGGGAGTCCGGATTTCCGGATTGTCGATCCCAAGCGTGTTCCAGTGCTGCTGGTCGCTGGTGATAAGGAGGATATTGGGTTCGCGGGCCATTGCCTTCATGTTTGGAAGTTGCTTTTACTCCCACAAGTAATTTCTGAATGCGGCACGGTCCGCCCTCGACCTTCAGGCGCAGGCAATGGGTTCCGGCACCGAATAAAAGCGGAACCCTTTCGCCCAACTCCGGTTCCCTCAAGCCGCTCTCGGCGAACTCCCCCAAGCGGACGGCGCCGCCTCTTCCCCCGCGACGCTGCCAGCGGGCGGAAAGGATCCGGTTTGCCCCATCAAAACCCCGGATCCTCCGCGCGCAGGCGCACGAAGCGGACGGGGGGACCGGACAGGGCGATTTTCCAGCGCACGCGCTCGACATTGCCGTCCCCGTTCACATCCGGATCGATGACGCTGCGCTCCACGCCGTCGGCGTCGGGATCGAGCGGAGACCACGGCCCGAGGGCGGTGCTCCCCTCGGGGCTGAGCCGGCCGGGAAGCCGGCGGCGTTCGTATTCAATGATCAAATACGTTTCCCCGCCCTCGCGAACGCTCTCCATGTGCTGGAACGGCCGACCGGCGGCGGCAACGACGGGGTCGCGGGCAAGGAGAAATTCAAGCCAGTTGGAGAGGCCATTTTGATTCGGATCCGCTCCCCTTGCGGAGGCGGTCGGCGAATCCCATGAGAAATTCCCCTGCCATGCGGCGTAGGCGGCCGCGGCGGGATCCGGGGCGTCGACTTCGCCCATCACCGCCAGTTCCTCCAGCGATACGGTCTTGCCGGCATATTGGCCGGCGAAGGCGTAGATGCGGAATTCGATGGTTGAAAGGGAGGAAAAAGCGGAGGATTCCGGCAGGGCAAAGGCCACCGGGACCGATTGCGAACCGGGAACGGCCTCGGAGACAAAAAGAGCGTCCTCCGCCGCGAACCCGTCGACGCTGGAATGGACCGCGAACCTTTCCGCGCTCTGGTTGGAGCCGCCCCGGTTGATGACGAACTGGAAGGTCGCGCCGGAAAGATCCATGGACCCCTCGGTCGCCTGCAGGGAGAAGGCAAGGTATTCGCCATCCGCGACCGTTTCCTCGAGGGTGGAGACCGAGGCGGAGTGGTTGTTGTAGTAGAAAAGGGCGTCGTCCCCGGCCTCTCCGGTGATGTTGTTGCCCTCGATTCCGCTGTAGCCCAGCCCCTCGGCGAGAAGGTGCGTCCGCGTCCATGGGAGATTCAGGCCGGGATCGGCACCGGTGAAGTCCGCCGCGAGCAGGGTCGATCCGGGCCCGGGCGAGGCGGCGCCCGTTGTCCGCAGACTTTCCGCCAGCACGGGTCCGAGCCGGACGTTGTCCAGCCGGGCGTCCACGTCGGTGTCGCTGCCGTCGCCGCTGAAGACAAGGATCAGGTAGTCGAATCCGCTTCCGAAATCGACCGGGATGGCGACTTCGCGCCAGGTCGCGCTTTCGGGAATTGCGGAAAAGTCCCCCGAGAGGAGAACGCCGTCGGGAGTTCCCGCGTCCACGGGATGATCGACGGTCCGGACCCCGATCTTCGGGTCCACCGCGGAAGGCTCGCCGTTGTAGCCAAAAAGCCGGTACGCCGTGTTCGGGGAGGCAAGCTTCACGTCAAAATGCAGGTAGCCCCTTCCCGTCGTGGCCTGCTGGTCCTCAATGACCTGAAAAATGGATACATTATGCGTATCTCCGTACACCCGCAGGGCGTCGTCGGGGTACCCGTAACCGTTTCCGTCCACACTGGCGAACGGTCGCGAGGGGACGCCGTTGGCAATCCATCCGGCGCCCGCCTCGGCGGTGCTGGCCTGGCCGGGATACGGAAGTTTTCCCGGCCCCTGGTCGAAAGCGGAGTCAAGGAGAAGGTTTTCCGTAAGCGGGGCGATGGCGAGGACGAGGTTTTCCATGTCGAGGGGGGCCGGATTGTTCGGATCGGTCGCCCCATGGACTTTCACGGCGGCGGCGCCCCCCGGGGAGTCAACGTCAACGAAGGCGAGGTCCAGCCCGAGGGTCGGGGTCTGGCCGTCGTCAACCTTGTCGAGGTTGCTGAAAGGGATAAAAAGCTCCGCGGCGTAGCCATCCGCTCCGGCGACGACGGCCGTCTCGATCCCGTCGGAACGGCCGTTCAGCTCGAACCAGCTCCCGGCGGGATCAAGGACGATCTGCCGGTCATCGACGTTGTAGACGGCTTCGCGGTCATGATTGCCGTCGAGGAAAACATGGAGGGCGTCCTCACCGGCAACAACCGTGTCGTCGCTGACCTCCACCGCGAGGTAGAGGCCGTCGCCGTCCCATCGCACACTGAAGAAGGCTTCGTCGTCGGTCGTTCCCTGCAAAGGCGTCGCGATGGGATGGGGCAAGCTCCAGAAAGCCTCGTCGAGCTGGCCGTCGAGGCTGGGTTTCGCGGCCAGGGGCGGCGAGAGGAGGGTACCTTCGAGTGGCTCCCTGACGATGAGGGAGAGGATGCGCGTTCCCGTCCCGGCGACAGCATCCGTCACGCTGACGGTAAGGTCGAAGGTCTCCCGTACACTTGTCGGGGTTCCGGAAAGCCGTCCGTTAGAAGAGAGGCTGAGCCCGTGGGGAAGGTCGCCGTCCATGACTTCCCATGTCATCGGCGGCAATCCGCCTTCGCTCTGGAGCTGCACGGAATAGGGCTCGCCGTAATGCGCCGCCGGGAGGGCATGGGTGCGGATCCGCGGCGGGTCGTCCGAAACAACGAGCAGGCAGTAGGCGCGCTCGTCCGATGCGCCGGAGGCGTCCTCCGCGCGCAGGGTCAGGTCGAAGAATCCCGGCGTGGTCGCGGTTCCGGTCAGGGTTCCGTCGGAAAGGAGGTCGATGCCGGCGGGCAGGTTCCCGGCGGCAAGGCTCCATGTCACCTCCCCGTCGGCAAGGGCGGTGGAAAGCGTCTTCGTATACGCCGCGCCCACCAGCATGTCCGGAAGGGAGGGGGTGTCGATGACGAGGGAATCGGCAAGGCCACAGAGCGGGTGTCGGGACACCACCTTCCAGACCGCCTCCTGCACCGCCGTGGCCTGGTCCTCCGTGATGGTGTAGGGCGCAACGACATTCTGCCCACGCGGATCGGCGCCATAAAGGACGGTGTAAAAGGTCAGCCCGGCCACATAGCTGCCGCGGTCGTTCAGGTGCACGCTGTCCTGCATCCAGTCCCCCTGGCCCGCGATCCCGGGAATTTTTCCGGCCCGCGCCTGCTGGTGCAGCTCATGGAAGACGTGCCCGACCGGGATAAGATAAAAATCCGTCGCCGGTTCGAGGCCGCGCAAATCGGCGACAAGCTCTTCGTAATAGGCGGCGGTGCGGTCCTGCAGGGGATCCCCCTGCAGCCATGCGGCACTGTCCCAGCCGGCGTTGCTGCCGCTGGGCCACTGCGCGTAGATGTACAGTACCGCCTCCGGACTGATCCCGGTGGGGTCGCCCGGACCCGGGACCTGCGGCGCCGCCGGGCCGAAGGTTCCCTCCCCGCGCAGGGATTGCGCGAAATAGCGCGCGTAATCCCGCTCCTTCGCATAGCCGGCGAACGGCTGCAGGGTGACCGCGTCCCATGTACCCTCCTCGAAAGCTTCCGGATAATACCCGAAGCCGGAAGCGGTGAACCCGTCGGCCGGATGTTCCCATAGCCACCAGATGGGCGCTCCGGGAATGACATGCCGACCGTACGTGAGGTTGTCGCCCCCCTCCGCCGCGATGTTCGCGAGCCCCTCGTAGAGCACGTCGTCGGTCAGGCTGTTGCCCAACAGGTACACCCTCAGGTCCTCCGCCGGGAGCAGAAGCGGATAAAGAAGGAAACTGGCCGCGAGAAGAAGGCGGCGAGGCGAAAAGGAGCAGGGGAGACACATCGTTAATAAATCTTGGTGCGGATCGGACGAAAGGCCGAGGTCGCGAATAAATAAATCGGTTGATGAGCACCCACCCGACCTCAACGGTTTCAGTGCGACCGGAATCGGAACGGGCTTAAGGATCCTGAGAGATGCCAACCATGCTGCTTGGAAATTTCCGTCCAACGCACCGATACCGACGACAAACTTTCCATGAAAACCTCCCCTCACCTTCCCCGTCCGCGTGGCCGTCATTTTGTCGATGGCGCCGGAGAACCGTTTTTCTACCTTGCCGACACGGCATGGAACGGCGCCCTCAAAGGAACCGAAGCGGAATGGCGGACCTATGTGGAACGGCGCGCCGCGCAGGGCTTCACCGTCATCCAGTTTGTCCTCACCCCATGGCGCGGATGCGCCGAGCCGCTCCACGGTCCCCTGTTCGAGGAAACCGCCGACGGGCCGGTGGAAAACCCCGAGGCCTTTGCCGCCATGGACCGCACCTTCGCGATCCTTGCCGAGGCCGGCCTTGTCCCCTCGCCCGTCCTTTTCTGGACGAACAATCCCCATCCGGAGGGAAAGGAGGCCTTTCGCGGCATGGATTCGGTCCATCCGCTCTTTACGGAAGCGACGATGATCACCATGGGCCGGCGCATGGTCGATCGCTGGCAGAAACACCATCCGCTCTGGATTCTCGCCGGGGACGGCAATTACCTTGGCAATGATTTCCGTCGCATGTGGTGCCGCATCGGGCGCGAGGTCTTCGCGGGCCATCCGGAAGCCAACGCGACGATGCATCCCTGCGGCTGTACATGGGTCGGCGATCTCTTCGCGGAGGAACCGTGGTACAGCTTCGTCTCCGTGCAGAGCGGGCACGGCAACGCGGAGCGGGATCTGCGCTGGCAGCTGGAGGGGCCGTTTTCCCGCCGCTGGCAGGCCCTCGGTATTCCCTTTCTCGATACGGAGCCGAATTACGAGAGGGCGAAATGCTATCACAGCAAAGAGCTCCACGGCGCCTTCCATGTCCGCCGCGGAAGCCTCTGGTCGCTGTTGAGCGCCCCCACCGCGGGCATCGCCTACGGGACCACCGGAATCTGGGCGTGGTTGCGCGAAGACGGGGAGGCGGCCGAGGGCCACGGGGATTTCTGGGACGGGCCGCCGTGGCACGACTGCCTCGAAAGCGAGGGAATTACCGGTCTGCAACATATCCGGGAGTTCTTCCGGGAGGTGGAATGGCACCGCCTGCAACCGGCCAACCACGTTCTGTCCAACCAGCCGGGATGGACAAATCCGGAGGAAACGGTGAAGGCCGCCGCAACCGACTCCTCGTTGGTTGTCTATCAACCGGTCGGCGGAGAAATCGTTCTTCAGCAGGATGCCTTTGAAGCGGGAAACCGCATCCGGCACTTCGATCCCGCCACCGGGGAGTGGAGCGAGGGCCGCCTTGAATGGACCGCCCACGGGCAACCGGCTTTCACCACCCCGCCCGCCTCGGACTGGCTCACCCTCCTTGACCGGTCCCCCGCGACCTGACGGCGGATCGTCTTCAGTCCTCGCGCGGAAGGCGCAGGGACCCCATCCCGCCATCGACGGCAAGCGTGGTCCCCGTAAGAGAGGCGTTGCGCGGATCGGCAAGGAAGAGCGCGGCGCGGGCAACCTCCCCGGGCTCCACCATTTTTCCCGTCGGCTGGCGTTGCGCGAATTCGCGGCGCTTAGCCTCGGGGTCGGCCGCCCGGGCGATGATCCTCTCCATGAAGGGCGTCCGCACGGTTCCGGGGCTGAGGCTGTTCACACGGATCCCCTCGCGGACGAGGTCCGCCGCAACGGCATGGGAAAGCGCCTCCACGGCGCCTTTGGAAGCCGAATAAAGGGCGCGCTGCGGCAACCCGTTCAGGGCGCTGCAGGAGGACATCATGACCACGGAGGCGGCGACGGACTTACGCAACCACGGCAGGGAGGCCCGGAGCACCCGCATCTGCCCGCAGAGATTGATGTCGATGACGCGCTGCCAGTCTTCCTCCGTTCCGTCCTCCACCGTACCGACAAAACTGATCCCGGCGTTGTTCACGAGGACATCAAGGCGCCCGTACGGTTCCGCAAAGGCGGCGATCGCCGTCTTCACCGCCTCCGGTTCGCGGACATCGGCACAAAGCGGCACGCAGCCCTCCGGCACCTCCCCGGGATCGCGGTCGAGGGCGCCCACGACCATGCCCTCGTCCTTGAAGAGGGCGGCCACGGCATGGCCGATCCCCGAAGCAGCCCCCGTCACAAGGGCGATCGTCTCCCGCCACGGGGAGGAGGGAGAGCGGGTCTCTTCGGCTTTCATGGGCCTTTCCTCCGCGGCAGTGGCGGCTACTCCGCATCCCCCTTGCCAAGGAAGGTCGGGTCATCGAGGGAAAGGGTCAGCGCGGTCAGGGCACCGGCATAACTGTATTGCCGCATACCCATGCAAAGTCCCGTCGCGGAATGGGTGAAGACGGAACGCAACCGTCCGCTGGTCAGGCCCCGCGGCATTCCCTCCGCCGCCATGATATTGGCGAAATGCACCTCCATGACCGGTCGTTCGGTGTCCTCGAGGGCATGGCGCACCGCCTCCCCCACCGTGGTACTGCCGGCGGGGTTGATAATGTAGCCGTCCACGCGGCCGGCGCTTTCATGAATGAATTCAAGGAGCGCGCCTTCGTAATTGGAAGAGAAGGTCTCCACCTCCACGCCAAGCCTGCGCCCGAAGTCCACGACAAAGGCCTTGAGGTCATCAAGGGACTGGATGCTGCCGTAGACTTTACGGGACCGGTTGCCGAGACTCGACATGTTCGGGCCGTCGATGACGGCGATCCGGTGCGGATGGCGCGAGCTGCGTTCGATGCTGAAGGAATGGGGGGTCGACATGGTTCTTCGGGGATTCTCAGGTTGGATTCAGAAGGAAGCGGTTAAGGTGGCCAGCCAATTCCGCTGGCCGGACAAGGAGGCCGGCATGCCCCGCCCCCGCGATGTCCGCGCGCTCGACGGCAACGCCGCCGCCGCGGAGGGTCTGCGCGATGGCATCGAGATCGGAAGGAGGCGTGGACCGGTCCTCGCCAAAGGCAAGGCAGAGAGTCCGCGGCAGAAAGGGAGCAAGGGCTCCGTAGCCGCTGAATTCCGCAAAGGCACGCCAGCAGGCATCGTAACCGCCCGGCGACATTTTCCGCATTGAGGCGCGCACCTGATCGCCGAGCGCCGGCGCCGGAACCTCCGCAAACCAGCGCTCGAGTGTACGCCGCAGGGCCGGCTCAAGGGAACCTTCCGCCTGCGCCGTCGCCCGCTCCGCGAAAATCCGTCGCCCCTTTTCCGGCGTGGCGACAAGGGTAAGGGAGGCGATCCGCGCACGGTTCGCCGCCTCCGCCGCGGCCATCGCTGCAACCGCGCCCCCGAGGGAACAGCCGAGAAGGTGGACCTGCTCCGCCTCAATGCGGTCAAGGGCTTCGCGGGCGTCCGCGACAAAATCCTCGAAACCCCGCGGCGGCGAGGCCGCGGCGGCGCCGTGGCCGCGCTGGTCGAAGGCATGCAGGGTCCAGTCCGCAGGAAGTTCCGCGGCCAGTCCGGCAAAGGAGCGTCCCTCGAGGCCCAGCATGTGCAGGGCCAGCAGCTGCTTTCCGCCACCCTCCGCTCCCGGGCCGAAGCGTAGCCACGAGGTCGCTACACCGGAGGAAAAGACCACGGCTTCCTCGGCGGGCGGCCTCATCCCCCGCCCTTTCCCGTTTCCATGGCGCCGGCGGCCCGCAGCTCATCGATTTCCGCGTTGGAATAGGACAACCAATCCCGGACCACCTCGACGGAGTGCCGCCCGAGGGCCGGAGGATAGGCGGCCTCGTCATCGGGTGTCCGGTCGAGATGGATCGGGTTGCCCACCACCTCGATTTGCTCGCCGTCCTCGTTCGTCATGGGCGTGATCATGCCGCGACCGGATTCCCGCGCATCGTCGAGAGCCTCCGGTACGTTCTTGATCAGCGCCGCGGGAACCCCGTTGGCAACGAGCCGGTCCACCCAGTCGGCCGCGTCCCCGCCCGCAAAGGCCTCCTCGAGAATCGGCCAGAGCTCCTTCCGGTTCTCGTGCCTGCGGTTGCCGTCGGCAAAGCGCGCATCTTCGGCAAGGGACCCCATGCCGATGACCTCGCAAAGCTGTTCCCACATCCTTTCCGTATTGGCCGTGACCACGAATTCGCGTCCGTCGCCGCCGCAAAAGGAGCGGTAGGTGGGAATGGAGTCGTGCCGGGCACCCTGTTGCTGCGGCGTCACCCCGCCAATGAGAGCGTAGGCACTCTGGTAGGAAAGCATCGCCAGCTGGCAGTCGAGCATGGCGACATCGATATAGCGCCCCTCCCCGCTGCGCTCCCGGTCGGCAAGGGCGGCGTTGATGGCCACGGCGGCGTACAGGCCCGCCACCGTGTCCCCCGCCGGAATGCCGAGGCGCACGGCGGGGCGTCCTTTCTCCCCCGTCAGGCTCATCACGCCCGACAAGGCCTGCACGATCATGTCGTAGGCCGGCCGGTCCCGCCATGGGCTGTCCTGCCCGAAACCGCTGATGGAGGCCCAGACGAGCCGCGGGTGCGCCTGCCGGATCTCCGCGGGATCCAGCCCCAGTCGCTTCGCCACCCCGGGGCGGTAGTTCTCCACCACGACATCGGCGCGTCCCATCAACTCACGAACGACGCGAAGGCCCTCCGCCGTTTTCAGGTTCACCGTCAGGGAGCGCTTGTTGCGGTTGTTGGCGAGGAAGTAGGCGCTGTCCTCCCCGACGAAGTGCGGCGGGATGTGGCGGCTGCTGTCGCCCTTGGGCGATTCCACCTTCACGACGTCCGCGCCGAGGTCGGCGAGGACCTGCGTGCAGAAGGGTCCCGACAGAAAGGTCGTCAGGTCGAGGACTTTGTAGCCATGCAGTGGGTACGTGGGGGGATTTTGTTCGGTCATGGAAAAGGGTCGGCTCCGAGGTTTTTGGAAAGGGAGCGGGCGTGGCGGGCAATGGCCCGGCCGATGTCGTCGAGGCCGGAGGCGGGCAGCGTCTCCCGCGGGGCGGTCAGGCAGAGGCAGCCCGCCACCCCGTCGGTATTGAAAACGGGCGCGGCGATCCCGCAGGCCCCGGGCAGCTTTTCGCCCTCGGAAATCCAGAAATGCTTCCGCCGGATCTCCCCGAGAGTGGCCGCGAGGTCCCCCTCGGCGGCGGTCCCGGCACCGGCGGGGAGCGCCTCCGCCTCCGCCCGCAGGACCGCCTCGCGCTGCTCGGGTTCGAGAAAGGCGAGAATGACCTTGCCGGAAGCCCCGCGCACGAGGGAGAGCGGTTTGTCCATCTCG
>JAAAOD010000176.1 GCA_009908535.1 Verrucomicrobiota bacterium | reverse complement strand
AACTACCCCTACTCCTTCGGCTATCTGCTCAGCTCTGCCTTCATGGAACGCCTCCGGTCGGAGGGAACCGCCTTCCTCGGCCAGTATGAGGAGTTCCTCCGCCTGACCGGTCACTGCGATTGTGAGACCGCCGTCCGCGATAGCATCGGCGAGGACATCCGTGAGGAGGCCTTCTGGCTCCGCCAGATCGACGCCCTGCAGCGGCCGTTCGAGACCTACAAGGCCATGGTGGCGGGCATGCGGGCCTGAACCGGGCCGTGCGCGCCATCCCAGTGGAAAAACCTCCCAATCCTGCCGTTGCCGTACCCGCACCCTTCGGTTTTCTTTCCCTGTCATGCCCGCCACTCCCGCCACCCCGCGCCTTCCGTTCTTCGACGGTCCGGAATTGCCTCTCTTCCTCGCGCCGATGGCCGGATTTACCGATTACGCCTTCCGCGAGCTCTGCAAGGCCTATGGCGCGGATGTCATGGTGACGGAGTTCGTCATGGCGAACAAGTTCCTTGATGAACGCAGCGAGGAAAAGGCCTGGCGGATGGTCGACTTTACCCCCGGACAGCGCCCGATGGGCGTACAGATTTTCGGAGGTGAACCAGACAAAATGGCGGAAGCGGCGGACCGCATCGCGGACCGTGTTCAGCCCGACTTCATCGACATCAATTACGGCTGCCCCGCTCCCAAGGTCGTGAACAACTGCGCCGGCTCCTCCCTCCTGCGCGATCCCTGCCGCCTGCAGGGCGTCGCGGAGGCCGTCGTCCGCCGCGTGACCGACCGGCTTCCGGTCACGGCCAAGATCCGCATCGGATGGGACAAGGCCTCCATCAACGCCGTCGAGGTTTCCCGGCGGCTGGAAAATGTCGGCATCGAGGCTGTCGCCGTGCATGGGCGGACCAAGGAACAGGGTTACAGCGGGGATGCGGACTGGGATGTCATTGAAGCGGTTGCCGATGCGCTTCGCATCCCTGTCATCGGCAACGGCAGCATCCGCACGGTCGACGACGTCCGCCGCATCCGGACCGCCGGAAAGGTCCAGGGCCTCATGGTCGGACGCCGGGCTCTCGGCAATCCCTTCCTTTTCCGCGAAATCAAGCATGCCCTGCTTACCGGCAAGGACCTTCCGCCCCCGACCCTTGAGGAACGCTGGGAAGTCATGCTGCGCTACGGCAGAGTCCTCCTCGCCCATCGCGAACAGGATCCATGGGACAGAATCAACTGGATGCGGCCGCGCCTGAAGGCCTTCGCCAGAAATTTCCCCGGCTCCAAGAACCTTCGCCGCAAGCTGGAAAGCGTTCAGACCCTCGAGGAGCTTCAAAGGGTGAAGGGCTGACCGTTTTATTCCCCGAGGCTGAGCGCCGCGAAGAAGGCGGCGAGGCGCTTGGCGAGGAGGTCCCATTCCAGCTCGATGCGGCGGCTGATGGTCTCGAAGTCGGAGTCGCGTTTTCCGGGCAGGGGACGGGTATTGAGGTCGCGTTTTCTCAGGTCCCGATAGACCGCGAGGAGCTGGTCGGCACAACGCTGGCGGGAGAAACGGCTGGAGGTCTGGAGGGCGTGCTCGCGCAGGGGGGCCTTCGCTTCCTTCCCGGTCACGGTGGACAGCGCCATGGCGAAGTCGGCCTCGTTGGATTTCTGGGGGAGGAGCCGACCGTTGTAACCGTCTTCGACGACTTCCCGTACGCCGGGGGCATCGAGGGCGACGACGGGGGTTCCGGCGGCCATGGCTTCAGCGAGGACCATTCCCTGGGTCTCGGAAGTGGAGGCAAAGGCAAAAGCGTCCATGGCGGCGTAAGCGTCGGCGAGTTCCTTGCCGCCGAGGGCGCCGGCGAAACGGACGCGCTGGGCGGCCGAACTGGCCCTAATGGTTTCGCGCAGCTCCTTCTCCATCGGACCCCTCCCAACGAGGAGGAAGCGGGCCTCATGGTTTAATTCGAGGAAGCGAAGGACGGCCGTGGCGAGGTAACGGAGGTTTTTTTCCTCGGCAAGGCGCCCGACATGGCCGATGACTGGGCCCTTGCCCTGCACATCGAAACGGGAACGGCCGCGTTCCCTGTCACCGGCAGCAAACTGCCGGGGATCAATACCGGTGGGGAGAGGGGTGATAGGTGTAGTGACGCCGCGTTCCCTTAGCAGTCTGGCGATGCTCTCGCTGGGAGCGATGACATGGTCGCACAGGTTCGCGTATTCGGTGGCGAGGAGGCTGGCCAGGCGCTCCATACCCTCGAGCTTGACGGGAAGATAATGGGTGTAGCGCTCGTAAAGGGTGTGGTGGGTAAAGACGACGGGGATACCGCGCCGGCGGCTGACCCGCAACGCACTATCGCCGAGGAGGAAGGGGTGATGGCTGTGAAGGATGTCCGGACGGAATTCCTGCATGCGCTCGGAAATGCGCAGCGGTTCCGGCAGGCGCACGGAAAAGTCGGTCCCGTTGAATTCCTTGATGGCCTGGACACGCAGCACCTTTTCGTCGGAGACCTCCGCCCCCTTGAATTTCGGGGCAACGACAAGACAGTTGTGTCCGCCATCCTCGAAAGACCGGACAAAGCTGTGGACGGAATTGGCCACCCCGCCGACATGCGGCAGGTAGGTGTTGGTAAACATGGCAATGTTCATGCGCGGTGCAGGGTCACGGGAGCGTTGAGCTCATCCAGCAGAGTTTCCCCGTAACCGGGCGGAGCGACAAGGATCCGGGCCGGTTGGCGATGAAGACTGCCGGATGGAAGCACGTCCAGCTTGTCCCCCTGTGCCGAAAGCTCAATCGAGATTTCCCCAAAAGTTGTTTTTGTGGGACCGAAAGAACAACGCCCGCCGCTGCGTAGCCAGTCGGAAAATACACCCGAGGCGAGGATCAAATCATCGCCATCCTCGCGGACGAAGAGGGCCCGGATGGCGAGGAACCATTCCGCCGCCGCCCAGCCGTGTTGTCCGTCGCCCATGCAGCCGCCGCCGGTGCGAGGATGAATGGCCTCCGGCCAGTCCCCCACACCGGTGGCGAGGGCCGCTACGGCCTCCATCAACTCGCGGTAGCGCGGGTCGCTACGCCGGAGCATGCTCTGGGCGAGGTCGAGGGTCAGGTAGGCGTTGATGCCGCTGTGGATCATGTCTTGGAAAAAGCCGCCCCGGCGCAGGCAGTTCGCCAGCAACCATTCAAGGGTGGCCCCCATGCGCTCATCGTCGGCCGGATACAATTGTAGCGGGTAGTCCGCGACAACCGAACCGATGGCCCCGGCGTCCATGCGCCGCAAAGGCGCCGCCGGAATGGCACCGCGGCGATGGAAGGCCCCGGCGAGGGAACGCTCGAGGTCGTCCGCCAGGGCGGCCGCCTCCGTGTGGGCGGTGGTGGCGCTGACCTCCTGTCCATGTTCGCGAAGGAGGTCCCCGGCGGCACGCAGACCGGCCAAGGCCCAGAAATCGTCCCAGTAATAGAAGTCGTTGGGCCCGAGATGCTCGGCTGAAAAACCTGCCGGGAGGAGCCCCTTGGCCTCGGGCGGACGCTGGCCGCTTTGGCGCTTGCGGCGGATCCAGCGCACCGCTTTTCCCGCCTGCCGGAGCCATTCGGAAGGGACCTCACCGCCGCTGACCAGATGGTATTGCCGCAGGATCCAGAGGACCTGTCCATTGGAATCCCATTCGCCGGTCTGCGAATGGAAGTAGCCGTCGACCCGTTGCCGCTCGCCGAAGCGGTCGATCTGGCGGCGGGCCCGCTCCTCCTGTCCCATGGCGAGGACGGCGTTCAGCATCAGAGCGGCGTCCCTGAACCAGAAGCGGTTGTAGGTGTAAGGTCCCGGCACGATGTCCGGCCCGCTGCTCAGCAGCAGAACGGTCTGGATCGCCTGCTCGGTCAGCTCCTGAAAGCGTTTGTCCGGCACTTCGACCCGTGGACAATCCGCCCGCGCCTTCCGCCAAAGCTCGTCGGCATCCTCCCGTAGCCGCAGTGGTGAGACTTGGGTTCTCCCCCGTAGCCAAAGTCCTGAGACTTGAGTCTCCTCCCTGTCTTTTCCGCGCGGGACCCGCACCCTCATCGATTTCCGGCCTTCCGGCCCCAGTTGCCAGACGAAGGCCGCCGTGGCCATACCGACCCTGCAGCGTACCTGATGGGCACGGCCGCTTTCGCCAATGCGGTGGAGAACATCCCCTTCGGCATAATGAGCCATATGAACAGCTTCGGGACGCTGCCCGAGATCGACGCAGCAGCTGTCCTCGCTTTTAATGGTCACGATAACGTCGTTCAGGTTGATCTGGTCGATGAACTGCACGCCTTCGGGATTGTAGGGACGAATGGCGGCGACGAGGCTGTCCCCTTCCCTGCCCGAGGCCTCGACTTCCTGTTCGAGCACAGGAGTGCCGTCCCGGATCGACATCCGCGTTCTCAAAACGAGGGAGAGGCCATCCTCTTCAAGGATCGTCTCGACAACGGGCGTGCCGTCCCGGTTCATGGACTGGCGGGCGCTGGGCGCGCGGGCCGGCAGGAGGCGCTTCCCGTCCTTGCCGATCAACCAGCAATCCAGCGACCAGCCTTCGGGCAAGGGGGTAACCAGGCCGCGCGGATCCACAACGGCAAAATGCTCGTGGTCCGGAAGGCCGACGACCGTCCAGTTGCGGTGGGTCAGGTTGATGTGGCTGAAGGAAAAGGCGCGCGGGACAAAACCGTGGTAGTCGGGGTTGAACTGACATTCCACCCAGTAAGGCCAGACCCAGTCAAGGTTGTGCTGAATGGCCTTCGTGTTGACCAGTCCGCGTGCGTGGAAAACCGCCCCGGCACGAATCAGCTCCATCGGCTCCGCGACCTCCGACGGCTGCGAGAATTGCCGCAGGCGCGCGAGGACGGCAAAGGGGTCGACAAAGCCGTGCCGTTCCGCCGTCCGGCGCAAAAGCCACTTCCAGGGAATCCAGCGTAAAAACATAGGCCTTCCGTTCCCTCCGATTATTTGTGGAGGGATGGCGGCACCGGCAGGAGTCAGTCCGCCTTCACCGCCGGAGCCGCGGGAAAGTCGACTTCGGTATCAACGACATGATTAAAGAGGTTGGTAAGGATGTTGAGGGCGACCATGGCGACAATCTCGATGATCTGCTGGTCGTTCAGGCCTGCAGCCTTGGCGTCTTCATGGTCGCCATCCGTGACGAATCCGTTGGTTTCGAGGATGCGGAGGGCAAATTTAACGGCGGCGGCGTCCATCGGAGTGGCCGCCTCTCCTTTCCGGGCCTGAAGGGTCTCTTCTTCCGATAAGCCCGCCATCTTGCCGAGGGCGGTGTGAGCGGCGAGGCAGTAGTCGCAGGCGTTGCGCTGGCCCACCGCGAGGGAAATGCGTTCCCGCAGCGCCGGAGAAAGGCTGGATTCGCCCATCGCCCCACTGAAGCTGAGATAGCTCTGCAGAACTGCCGGAGCGTGTGCCATCGTCGCGAGGATGTTAGGCACGCCGCCCATTTTTTTCTTAACCTGGTCCAGCAGCTCCCGCTGCTGCGCGTTCGCATCGGATTCCTGTAGGGGTTTGATTTTTGCCATAATTTGCAGGGTAAAAGCTCCTCCGCCGTTTTGCAAATGGCCAAAAGAAGTAGCCGAAACCGAAAGACGGTGGCGATTTCGCGACAGCGGTTCGGCCCGGGCCTTGCGGTGTAGCGAACCAGCGACAGCGGTTCGGCCCGGGCCTTGCGGTGTAGCGAACCAGCGACAGCGGTTCGGCCCGGAGGAGGATCCGAACGGCTCTCGCTCGTTCGCTACGGTTCGGCTACCCCGGAGGCAGTGGGCCAATCTCTCACGACTTCGGCTGCGGGGCCGCCCTACACTTCCACCATGCCGCAGGCCCTGAGGGCGGGAAGCTGCACGGCACAGGTGGCCCAGGAAAGGCCGACGCCGAAGCCGGACCAGATCATGCGGTGGGAGCGCTCGCAGAGGGCGGTGCCATAATGGTCGCAAAGAGTACCGGGAATGCTGGCCCCGCTCTGGTTGCCGTACTTCTCCACCGTGGCGTCGGGAACCTTGGCCGCGGGCAGCTTCAGGCGACGACGGATGTTCTGGAGAATGTAGCGATTGGCCTGGTGAAAGACGAAGCCGTCGACATCCTCGACGGACCAGCCGGAAGCCGCGAGCATGCCTTCGATGGCGGGCGGTTCCACTTTGAGGGAAAAATTAAAGATGGCAGCGCCGTCCATGTGCAGGTGGCACGGGCTGCGGATGATGCCCTCGCCGAGGTCGCGCGGATTCGCGCGTTCGGGAGTCCACGGCGCGCGAAAGGCCCCGCCGGGCTGGTAGAGCGTCTTGTAGCCGGATCCGTCACTACAAAGGTCGAAGCGCATCGGCGCGACCCCCTCCTCTTCATCCCGCGTGAGCAGGGTCGCGGCGACAGCGTCCCCGAAAAGCGGCCGCAGGGCGCGGTCCTTCTCATGCACGATGCGGCTGACCGTGTCCCCGACGAGAAGGAGGACCCGGCGCAGGCCTCCGGCGCGGAGAAGGCTCGCCACTGTCCAGAGCCCGTAGACGTAGCCGGAACAGCCGAGGTTCAGGTCCATCGCGGCGGTGCTCTTGGGCAGGCCGAGACGGTCCTGCAGCAGGACGGCGTTGCCCGGTTGCAGGTAGTCCGGGGTCTGCGTGACCATGAAAATGCCGTCGATGTCCTCGGGAGCGCAGGCGCAATCGGCAAGGAGCCGCTTGGCCGCCGCCTCGGCAAGGTCGGACGCGGTCATCTCCGGCGGAGCGATGCGGCGCCGGTCCAGGCCGATGGTCTTCTTGAGGCGGGCGAGCTGGCCTTCGGGAATGCCGAGCCCCGCGGCCTCCCCGGCGAGAGCGACTTCGTTCCGGGGTACGGCTGTAATGATTCCGTCGATACGAACGCCGCCGATGAGCGCATTCGCCATGGTTCAGCTCTCCACCCCGCCGAGGTACAGGATCTGCCCGGTGATAAAGTCGCTTTCCGGGCTGAGGTAGAAATCGGTCACGTTGGCGACGTCGCGGAATTCCCCGAGCCGCCGGATGGCCTGACGCTCGAGCAGCCGGTCGATCGACCCCTGCGGAACGCCCCGGATGAGGTCGGTATCGACCGGTGTCGGCCCGAGGGCGTTCACGGTGATGCCGTTGGGAGCAAGCTCGCGCGAAAGGACCTGGGTCAGGCTCTCGAGGGCCGCCTTGCTCGCGGCGTAGGCGCTTTCTCCCTCGAGGCGGAGCGGACGCGCCACAGTAGTGAAAAAGACGATACGTCCGTATTGGCGCCGCAGCATTACCTTGGCCGCCTCGCGCGCGAAGAAAAAGGAACCAAAGCAATTCGTCCGGAAAATGTTCTCCAGTGTCCGCCCGGGTGTGAGCAGGGCGGCGTTCATGCTCGCGATGCCGGCGTTGTTGAGCAGGGCGTCCATGCGCCCGTAGCGGCGGGTGACGTCCCGGACCATGGAGGTGACAGCCGCTTCGTCGCCGACATCGAGCTGAGTATGCTCGTAGCGTTCGTGCTCGATCAGGCCGCCCCCCCGGCTGCAACCGGCGACAATCCAGCCCTTGTCGAGATAGTGGCGCGCCAGATGAGCCCCGATGCCGACCCGGCTGCCGGTGATGATAAGGACTGGGGCGTCAACGGCGGTACTCATTCGGAGGCGCTCTCCTCAATGAAGGCGGCAAGGTCGCCGACGGTGCGGAAGGGGGATCGGCTTCGGCTGAGGGCACGTTCGTCGGCGAGGATCCAGTCCTTCCCGAAGGCGGTGCGCAGGCGTTCCTCGAGGTCAGCGACAAAGTGGACGAGAGCCATGCTGTCGAGGTCGCTGCCGGAGCCGAGAAGGGGCGTTGCGGCGGTGACCTCCTCCAGTGGAGGCAGTTCAAGGTCGGCCCGCAGCTGCTGCAGGCAGGCGGCGATTTCCGCCTTCACGGACTCACGGGCGGGCGTGTTCATGCCTCCTCCGCCCTGCTGGCCGCGCGCACCTTTGCGTAGACGTCCCCGATCGTCTCACAATGCTGCAGCTCCGGCCCGCTCAGCGTGACGTCGTACTGCTCATCGACCATCGAGAGCGTAGTGAGGATCGCGAGTGAATCCCAGTTGGGAATGTCGCGCAGTTTCGTCTCCGGGGAGAGGTTGTCCGGCGACTGTTCAAGGGCCTCGGCAAGGTGTTCCACAAAGGCTTCCATACCCGCTGGATCGAAGGTCCGCGCACCCGAAGAGGCAAGGTTTAAGTGGAGGAGTAGCGAACCAGCGATAGCGGTTCGGCCCAGGGCGTCCGAACGGCTGTCGCTTGTTCGCTACGGGAGGGGCGCCGGTCGGGGTGCCGAGGCCAAAATAATCTTTCACGGCCCGAAGGATCTGGGTCACCCGGGTCCATCCTCCCGGCGGACCTCCGGAGATGTTCTTTAGCGCTCCCCCGCACGTGCGGCGCTGCCCTACCCCCGTACCCGCTTCCCCGTATCGGTCCGCTCGATGGCGTCGACGTGCTCGAATTTCGCGGGGATCTGCACCAGGGGACGGGCGGCGGTACGGGCGGCTTTGCGGACGCGGCTGCGAAGATCGACGGCGTTGGCCCCTTCCTCCAGGACGACGCGGGCGACCACGGTCTGCCCGGTAAGAGAATGGGGAGCGGCACGGACTTCCACATCGCGGATGCCATCCACCTCAAGCAGCCATGCCTCTACTTCTTCCGGTTGGACCTTCTCGCCACCGACGTTGATCTGGGCGCTTTCGCGCCCGAGGACCCGCACGCCGCCGCCGGGCACCTTCTCGGCGCGGTCGCCGGTACGGTACCACAGGTCGTCGGTGTCGAGGAGACCGTCCTCGAGCGTGCCGAGCATGCGGCGCGGACTGCGCACCCATAGTTCGCCGTCAACCACCCTCCATGCGTAGCCGTGGTCATCGTGGTCCGGAAGCCGGAGCACTTCCGGCTGCTCCGGATCGGCTTCCACGGGGAGGACCCCCGTCTCGGTAAGACCGAAGCGATGATGCAAGCGGGCTTTCGGGAACCAGGCCTTCACGGCGGCGCGGACGCTTGCCGGCATCGGTTCGGCGCCGTGGGGGATGTGGCGCACGGTGGAAAGATCACGCCCGGCAAGTTCACCGCTGAGGAGCAGGAACTGTAGAAAACTCGGCGTGGCGGGAAGGACCTCCACCCGGTGGGCTTCGAGCGCTTCGGCAATGGCGGCGGGCGTGGCCGATTCTGGTCGAACCAGCGTCACGCCCCGGCTCAACCCGCGCATAAAGGCGTCGAGACCGGCAACATGATCAGGCGCGTAGAGGATCAATTCGCGCCGCGGTTCCCCCGGGCGGGGCCGGTAGTCGGCGAGGAAGCGCCGCTGGGCATGCACCACTGTCCTGGGCGTTCCGGTGGTTCCCCCGCTGCGCAACAGCAGCAGCGGACCGAATCCGCGTCCGCGGAAACTTGCCCGCGTCGCCGCCTCCACAGGGCCGCAGAGACTGAGGTCGCGGCCCGCCGTAAAGCAGGCCAGGAGGCGCGCGAGCGGTTCCATTTCCCAGCGAAGGTCGATGATGCGACAGGCCTCGAGCGGCCGCTCCCGTTCGTCGGCACCCATCGCCTCGACGCGGGCCCAGAGCTGCCCGTACGTCCAGGTCTCGCCGCCCCCGATCAGGAAGGGACGCTCATTATCGACATCGGGAATCAATTGGCGCGGCATCGGGAAAAATATCGTGGTTTCGGCTAAAGGGCGCAAGAATGGAAGGCCCCTGGCCGAGGACGTAGCCGAACTTGTCAAAGTTTGGTCCGGCGCCTCATTTTCCCGGGTAGCCGGTGCTGATTCGGAGGCGCCTTGTCATCATCCTCTTCCGGTACCGAATAGCGACCCCTTTCAATCGGGATTCTCCCCGGCCCAGCAGTCGCACAGGACGCGCAGCAGCCGTAGGGCCGGGAAAGAGAAAGAGGAAGCGAGCGCCTCCGCAGAATCATCGGGTTCAAGGAGGCTGCGTCCCAGGCGGATATATTCCATCAAGGCCAGCAGAAAAACTTCCTCTTGCGGTCCTGCGTTGCAGAGACCGGTCAAAAGTTCGGAAGCTTTGTTAAAGGCTTCGGGCGGCGGGAAATCGAACGCGAAGTAGCCCCGCCGCAAATCATCGAAGGAAAGGAGCGGTTTGCGATGCCCGTGGGGCACGAGGCAGACCTACATCATCATCATGGCGATACAGAACGCGCCGCGCTCCTCCTTCTGGAGATCGAGTTCGTGGAGAAAGGCATCGAGGGCGGCGAGAAAATCGGGTCCGGTGCTTACGGCGATCCGGGGAAGGATCTGCCCGGCATTTTCGGTCTGGTTCAACTCCTTGACCGGACCCTCCTGCAGCGCATCCATTGCGAGGATTTCCCGCGGAGGATCCGCCATGGGGAGCGATTGGTAGTGGTTCAGGATAGAGTCCCGGTCGGGGCCTTTGACCGTTTCGGCGAATTCAGTGAGGGCATCGGCCATCTCTTCGCAGAATCCCATCAAATCGAGGTCGTCGTCGTCGTCCTCCGCTTCCTCATCGGGAGAGGCCGCGCTTTTCGACCGTGCCTCCGGTACGGTTTCCGGAGCGGCCATGGGCGAGGCCTCCGGGGCGGGATCGGTCAGGGAACGCCCCGGGGGCCGTTTGGGCGGCGGCGGCTCTCCGGGATTGGGCAGCCCGTGCTCGCGCAGCAGATCGCCGACCTCGCCGGGGCGCCCCATACCGAGGTTGCGCTGGTCATAGGCGTTGATCTGTTCCTTGACGCGATGGAGGACGGCCTCGGCGAAGGCGGGATCCTTGGCGGCCTCGGACGGTTTTTTGCCGCCGAGGGCGGGAATTTCCGCGTTAAGCCAATTCCGGAAAAGCTGCCTCGAGATTTCGTCTTGGTCGGCTTCGACGCGCCACTGCCCTTTGAAGGCATTGTAGCGGATGTTGCCGAGGACGCTTCGCCCGAGGCCGCTGGGGCTTTCGCCACCGAGCAGGGTCCAGCGGTCCGTCTTCCGCGAGGTCTTCGAAGCTGGCCGTCGTACGCGAGGCGAAGGCTCGCATGATGGCTATGTTCACCTCAATCGCACCTCCACTTTGCAAATCACTCCATAACAGGGCAGCCCTTTCCTCCGTGAAGACCATGGGGGCGGGCCGCCATCTTTTCTTCTCCGCTTCGGACATCACCTTTTGTCCTCTCCATTCTTCACAATCCTGCGGATCTTTCCACGGTTCCCATGAATCGTCCCGGCCCCTGTCTCGAGGGCGAGATCTTCGACGTTAATCCCTAATTATAAAAGCGTTATTTATATAAAGGCCCACCTATTTGAGCAACCATTTTCATTGCCCTGAAATGCCGCATGGATTCTGCGGGGAGGTTGATGTTAGCCTTAAACGGAAGGTTATGGAATTGTAACTGAATTCCCCCCCCGCATTCAGACGTTCAGCGGCATTCCAGGGCGGGAAGCAATAGCGAGACGGGGCGCCGCTTCATTTGCGGAGGCGTCCACCGCGCTGCAGACCGTCCGGAATCCCGGGCTCCGGAAATCGACCGCCATCACGGCCCGCTGGTATCTTTAGCAGCGATGGCGGTTCCTCTCGTTTTGTTTTGCCAAAATTACACGAATGAACGGAAAGTTGGACGCACCCACGAAGAAGCAATGAGTACCAAGGAACAACGAGAGCATTCCGCCCCCGTGGTGGAAGGATACGAACGGGCCGCGAGCCGGGCGATGTTGCGCGCGGTCGGTTTCGGGGACGAGGATTTTGCGAAGCCACAGATCGGCATCGCCTCGACGTGGAGCGATCTGACCCCCTGCAACATGCACATCGGCGAGCTGGCGAAGCACGCGGCCGGGGGGACGGAGGCGGCCGGCGGCAAGCCGATCGGCTTCGGCACCATTACGGTCTCCGACGGCATCAGTATGGGGACGAAGGGCATGCGCTACAGCCTTGTCTCGCGCGAGGTGATCGCGGACAGCATTGAGACGGTGGCGGGCGCGGAAGGCTTTGACGGCATCGTCGCCATTGGCGGCTGCGACAAGAACATGCCGGGCTGCCTCATCGCCATGGCGCGGCTGAACCGGCCCTCGGTCTTTGTCTACGGGGGCAGCATTCTGCCGGGGCTGCACAAGGACAAGCCGGTGGACATCGTCTCCGTCTTCGAAGCGGTCGGCCAGCGCGCGCAGGGCACCATCGACGACGAAGAGCTGAAGGCGGTGGAGAGCTGCGCCATTCCCGGACCGGGATCCTGCGGCGGCATGTACACCGCCAACACAATGGCCTCCGCCATTGAGGCCATGGGCATGTCCCTCCCCAATTCCAGCGCCCAGCTGGCGGTTTCCAAGGACAAGCGGCTGGATTGCGAAAACGCCGGCAAGGCGGTTCTGAACCTTTTGGAAAAAGGAATCCGCCCGCGCGACATTCTCACTCACAAAGCGCTCGAGAACGCCATCACGGTGGTCATCGCCCTTGGCGGCTCCACCAACGCCGTTCTCCACCTGCTCGCCATTGCGCATGCCGCCGAGGTCGAGCTTTCCATCGACGACTTCGCGCGCATCGGGAAAAAAGTCCCGGTCCTGTGCGACCTGAAGCCGTCCGGGAAGTACCACATGGCCCACTTCTCCCGCCTCGGGGGCGTCACGCCCCTGATGAAGATGCTCCTCGACGAGGGCCTGCTGCACGGCGACTGCCTGACCTGCACCGGGAAGACCATGGCGGAGAACCTCGCCGACGAGAAACCATACCCGGAGGACCAGGACGTCGTTCACTCCTTCAGCGACCCCATCAAGGCGGACAGCCACCTGCGCATTCTGCGCGGCAACCTCGCCCCCGGGGGAGCGGTGGCGAAAATTTCCGGCAAGGAAGGCCTCTCCTTCACCGGCAAGGCCGTCGTCTACGAATCCGAGGAGGACGCCCAGAAAGGCATTCTCGATAAGGAAGTGGAAGCCGGGCACGTCATCGTCATCCGCAACGAAGGTCCCGTCGGCGGACCCGGGATGCGGGAAATGCTCGGGCCGACCAGCGCCATCATGGGGCGGGGCCTCGGCAAGGAGGTCGCCCTTATCACGGACGGTCGCTTTTCCGGCGGCAGTCACGGCTTCGTCATCGGGCACGTGACCCCGGAAGCCGCGGCCGGCGGCCCCATCGGGATTCTCCGTGACGGCGACGAAATCACCATCGACGCGGCCACCAACGAGATCAACGTGAACATCTCCGACGAGGAGCTGGAGGAGCGCCTCCGCGCCTACACGCCTCCGCCACCCGCGGAAACCCGCGGCGTCCTCGCCAAATTCGCCGCCACCGCCTCCTCCGCTTCCGAAGGCGCCGTCACCGATAAGCGTCTTCCGCGTTGAAGTTTGCCGAAATTTCCCCATTCCGGCTTTTCGACATGAGTTGGAAAGCCTTCACGGAACAGTTTTACAGCAACGCGGAGATCGATTTCGCCCTCGATTACAGCCTCATGGGGCTGGACGAACCATTCGTGGCGGAAATGCAGCCGCGTATGGAGAAAGCCTTCGCCGCCATGCGCGAACTCGAGGGCGGGGCCATCGCCAATCCCGACGAAAACCGCATGGTCGGGCATTACTGGCTGCGCGCTCCCCAGCGGGCCCCGCGCCCGGATCTCGAAAAAGCGGTCACGGAATGCCTCGAGCGCATCGAGGCCTTTACCTCCGCCGTCCACCGCGGCGAAATCGCCGGCCGCGGCGGCCGCTTCGAGCACCTTCTCGTCATCGGCATCGGGGGTTCCGCCCTCGGCCCGCAGTTCGTTGCCGAGGCCCTCGGCCAGCCCGGCGAGGACCGCATGGAACCGCACTTTTTCGACAATACCGACCCCGACGGAATCGACCGCGTCCTCGCCGACCTGCGGGGCCGATTCGACCGCACGCTGGTCCTCGTCATCTCCAAATCCGGGGGCACGCCGGAGACCCGCAACGGCATGATGGAGGCGCGCCAGGCCTACCTGTCCGAGGGCCTCGAGTTCGCCGACCACGCCGTCGCCATCACCGGCGAAGGCAGCAAGCTCGACCAGCTCGCATCCGAGGAGGAATGGCTCGAGCGCTTCCCCATGTGGGACTGGGTCGGCGGGCGCACCTCCGAACTGGCCGCCGTGGGACTCCTCCCGGCCGCCCTGCAGGGAATTGCCATCCGCGACCTTCTCGGCGGGGCCGCCGAAATGGACGCCCTTACCCGCGAGGATCAGCTTCGTTCCAACCCCGCCGCCCTCCTCGCCCTTTGCTGGTATCACGCCACCAACGGCAAAGGGGAAAAGGACATGGTGATCCTGCCCTACAAGGACCGGCTCCAGCTCTTTTCCAAATACCTCCAGCAGCTCATCATGGAGTCCCTTGGAAAAGAAAGGGACCTCGACGGCCAGGTCGTTCATCAGGGCATCGCTGTCTACGGCAACAAGGGCTCCACCGACCAGCACGCCTACGTTCAGCAACTGCGCGAGGGCGTGCCCAACTTCTTCGCCACCTTCATTGAGGTGAAGAAGGACCGCGAAGGCGCCTCCATCGAAGTCGAGGACACCACCACCACCGGCGATTACCTGCAGGCCTTCCTCCTTGGCACCCGCGCGGCCCTCGCCGAAAAGGGGCGGCCCTCCCTCACCCTCACCATCGACGAGGTGAACGCTCCCGCCGTGGGCCGCCTCATCGCCCTCTACGAGCGGGCGGTCGGCTTCTACGCCAGCCTCGTCAACATCAACGCCTACCACCAACCGGGCGTGGAAGCCGGGAAAAAGGCCGCCGCCCGTTTCCTCGACCTGCAGAAAAAGGTCCTCGCCCACCTCTCCGCCAACGAAGGTACGTTCTACACCGCCCCCGATCTCGCCGCCGTCGTCGATGC
>JAAAOD010000157.1 GCA_009908535.1 Verrucomicrobiota bacterium | reverse complement strand
CTGGTCTTCGCGTGGTTTTTCCGACGGACCCTCCTGCACGGGCCTTCGCCTTCCATGGTGATGGAACTACCGTCCTACCGGGTACCGCAGATCGGGTCGGTCGTGCGCGAGATGCTGGACCGGGCCATGGCCTTCCTGAAGCGGGCGGGAACGATCATTTTCGCGCTCTCGATCGTGCTGTGGTTCCTGATGAATTATCCGCAGGAGCGGCCTGCGGAGCTGGCGGGACCGGAAAACCAGGTAGTCGCGGAGGCGGTGCCGGGCGCCGAGGCACCGCCGCGGGAGAGCAGCAAGCTCGAGCACAGCTTTGCCGGACGGTTGGGGCATGCGCTCGAACCGGTGTTTGCCCCGCTCGGGTATGACTGGCGCATCACGGTCGGGGTGATCGCCTCTTTTGCCGCGCGGGAGGTTTTTGTATCAACGATGGCGATCATTTATCGGGTCGACGCAGAGGAAAATACCAGCCTGGTCGAAGCCTTCCGGAACGCCCGGCGCGATAACGGTGAACCGCTCTTTACGCCGCTGACCTGCCTGAGCGTGTTGATTTTCTTCGTTTTTGCCCTGCAGTGCGTCAGCACAGTGGCGGTGGTGCGGAGGGAAACCGCGAGCTGGCGGTGGCCCCTTTTCCAGTTTGCCTACATGTCCGCCTTCGCCTGGCTGACGGCCTTGCTCGTCTTTCAGGGTGGCCAACTCCTTGGCTTTCAGTAGACTTCATCCACGTTATGCCGCTTTCCCCCGAACATCTCCTCATCTATGGGGTTGTCGCTGTCGTCCTCGTCTACCTTGTCCGGCGGTTCTGGTCCTCAGTGCGGAAAAGCGGCAAATGCGGTGGGGAGGCCTGCGCCTGTGGGAAAGGCGGGGTCAAGCGCAATCCGGTCATTGAAAAGTACCTGCGTCGCCGGGATCGGAAGGGATAGGCCGTTCAGAGCAGGTCCTTGGCTTTGTCGAGGGTGGCTTTTTCCTCTTTGCTGAGGGCGCCGAAGCCTTCCTTGTTGATTTTGTCGAGGATCCGGTCGACCTCTTTGCGCATGCCGCCGCGGTTGGAGACGTTGACGCGGTAGGCGTTGCCGGTGCGGGATTTGACCGCCGCCGACCGCCGCGACCATCGCGGGGGCTGGATTTCGGGCTGAGCCTGACGCCGGAAGAAAGAGATCAGGGTGGCGCGGTGCATGAGGTAGCGCTCATACAGGAACGCTCCGAGGACCCCGCCGAGGTGGGCGGAATGGGCCGTCGATGTGGTGGCGGTGCCCGGCAGTTCCGCGAAAAGGAGGAAAAAGAGCTGAAAGCCGAAAAGAACCAGAAAAAGCTGCTTGCCGGTAAAGCGGATCGGGATGAAGAGCAGCTCCATCGTCCGGTGCCAGTGGAAGCGGCAGAAGAGATAGAGAACACCGAATACCCCCGAGGAGGCCCCGACAACGGTGACGGCCTTTCCGGAAAGGAAATGCAGGCAGCTCCAGACGATGCCGCCGGTGAGGACACAGAGAAGAAAGAACTCGAGAAGTCGCTCCGATCCGACCCGCTGTTCGATTTCCCGGCCGAACCAGTACAGCAAAAGGCCGTTCAACAGGAGGTGCCAGGGAAGGCCGCTGCCGGTGGCATGGAGAAAGCCGTAGGTGAGGAGGGTGTGCAGCCAGCCGTCGCTGATTCGGCCCAGGCTGAGGGCGAAATGGGCCTCCATGAAGGTGGATCCGAGCCAGAAGCGGGTGATGTTCTGGAGCAGAAAGACCGCCACCATGGCGATGAGGAGCCCTTTGAGAGCCCATGGTTTCGCCTCGAATCCGGGAGCGCTGTCCCGCATGTAACTGCGGCTGTAGATACTCATTTACCGTCGGGGAAATGCGTGAGAGATGGTGAGGAATGGCAAGATAATACGAGTCCGTCCACCAGCAACTACTTGACAGATTTGCCGATAATGAAAAGGAGTCGCAGGTATGGCAGACAAAACCGAAAAATGGCCGGAGAACGTTCCAGGGAAGTTTTACGTCGATGAACAGTGTATAGATTGCGACCTGTGCCGCGAGACGGCGCCTGACTATTTCGAGCGCAACGAGGATGGGGGTTATTCCTACGTTTCCAAGCAACCGACGACTGCGGAAGGGATCGAGCAATGCATGGAAGCGCTCGAAGGTTGCCCCGTGGAGGCGATCGGCGACGACGGCGACGAAGACTGAGCGGCACACAGCCCTCCGGCGGTGGCAGCCCGGAATTCAGCGCGCCAGATCGCCCCGGGTGAGACACGGGAAACCGTGTTCCGACAACAGCTTGCGGCCGAAATCAAGATCCTCGAGGAAAAGAACAAAGGCAACCTTTCCGCGCGGCCGCAAAAGAAACGGATACAGGTAATGAATATTCACCTCCGCTTCAACAAGGGCTGAGGTCAGCTGTGGCAACTGCGCCTCTGTCTGCAATTCGACGGCAAGGACCTTGGAAAGGGAAAACGGATAGCCGTGTTCGCCCAACAGGTTCCTCGTTTCATCGGGGTAATTGGGAACAAAGCGGACAACGCTGCATTCCGTAGCGTCGACGCTGCTCAGGGCGAGGATGTGAAGCCCCCGCTGTTGCAGGCGGTGGACGAGTTCGTTCAGTCGCCCGATTTTATTGTCGGCGAAAACGGAGAATTGGAGAATCGGTTCCTCCCGCGGTGATTGGGCAACTTCAGCGGGCATAATTTGTCTATTTGTATGGGGGTTAAGGGGATGTGAGGCAATGCAATCTTTTGCGGCGGCAATTAACCGCTTCCCGTCGATTGCGGAGTTGACGTTAGCGGATTTATTGAGACAGCTTTTCGCAACAAGGAGCCTGTCAAATTATGGGAAAGAGTCTTTTTGAAAAAGTCTGGGAAGCGCACGCTGTGCAGGAATTGCCGAACGGCCAGACCCAGCTGCTGATCGGGACGCACCTCATCCACGAGGTGACGAGTCCGCAGGCCTTCGGTATGCTCCGGGAAAAGGGACTTTCCGTCCGTTATCCAAACCGGACCTTCGCGACGGTGGACCACATCGTTCCGACGAACGAGATCCGCGAGCCCTACAGCGACCCGCTCGCGCAGGCCATGATCGTGGAATTGCGCAGGAACTGTGAGGAGCATGGGATCACTTTTTTCGATACGACGACCGGCAAGCAGGGCATTGTCCACATTGTCGGACCGGAACAGGGCATCACGCAACCGGGAACGACCATCGCCTGCGGGGACTCGCACACCTCCACTCACGGCGCCTTCGGGGCGATCGGCTTCGGCATCGGCACCAGCCAGGTCCGGGATGTCCTCGCGACCCAGACGATGGCGCTGAACAAGTTAAAGGTCCGCCGCATCAACGTGGACGGCTGCCTCTCCCCGGGTGTCTACGCCAAGGACGTGATCCTGCACATCATCCGCACCCTCGGGGTGAACGGCGGTACCGGCTTTGCCTACGAATACGGCGGGGAGGTCTTCGACAACTTTTCCATGGAAGAGCGCATGACCGTCTGCAACATGTCCATTGAGGGCGGCGCGCGGGTCGGCTACGTCAATCCGGACGCCACCACTTTCGCCTACCTCGAGGGGCGGCCCTACAGCCCGAAGGGCGCGGCATGGGAAGTGGCCGTCGAGCGCTGGGCGAGCTACGCCAGTGATCCCGGTTGCGACTACGACGACATCGTGACCATCCGCGCCGAGGACATCGCCCCGACGGTGACCTGGGGCATCAATCCCGGGCAGGCGGTCTTTGTCGACCAGAATATCCCGCGGGTGGAAGACGGCAACACCGCCAGCGAACGGGCGGGCATCGCGGAAGCTCTCGAGCACATGAAGTTCGAGGGGGGGGAGCCGATTCGCGGGACCAAGGTCAATGTGGCCTTTCTGGGATCCTGTACCAACAGCCGTCTCAGTGACCTGAAGGAGGTGGCGCGCCACCTCGAGGGCCACAAGGTGCATCCGGATGTGCAGGCGATCTGCGTTCCCGGCAGCCAGGGCGTCTCGCAGATCGCCGAAGAAATGGGCCTCGATAAAATCTTCAGGGAAGCGGGCTTCGAATGGCGCGGGGCGGGGTGCTCCATGTGCCTTGCCATGAATCCCGACAAGCTCATCGGCGACCAGGTCTGCGCCAGCTCCAGCAACCGGAATTTCAAAGGGCGCCAGGGCAGCATCACCGGACGGACGATCCTCATGAGTCCGCTCATGGTCGCGGCCGCCGCCATCACCGGCGAAGTGAGCGATGCCCGCGAAGTTTTCGGAATTCTTGAACCCGCCTCCGTCTGAGAGGTCCCAACCGGCTGAACCCATGGCACTTGAAAAAATCACGACGGTGCGCGGACGCGCCGTTTCCGTCCCCGGGGATGACATCGATACCGACCGCATCATTCCGGCCCGCTTCATGAAATGCGTCACCTTCGACGGCCTCGGCGAATACGTCTTTTATGACGTGCGCAAGAACGAGGACGGTTCCGACCGTGACCATCCGTTGAACGAGGAACGCTTCCGGGGGGCGACGATCCTGCTTGCGGGGAATAATTTCGGATGTGGAAGCAGCCGCGAGCACGCCCCGCAGGCGATCTACCGGGCGGGCTTCCGCGGCATCATCGCGGAGGGCTTCGCGGAGATCTTTTTTGGCAATTCCACGCAGCTGGGGATGCCTTGCGTCACTGCGGAGGGACCGGACCTCGAGAAGCTCCGGGCCGCTGTCGACGCCGACCCGGAAACGGAAGTGGTGATCGATCTGGAAAAGGAGGCGATCCGCTTCGGTGGCGAGGCCATTCCCGGACGGATCCGCGATGGTGCGCGCTCCGTTCTTCTCGAGGGCAAGTGGGATCCCCTGCAGGACCTTCTCGACGGGGCCCCGAAGATCGATGCCGTGGCTGACCGGCTCGCCTACATCGCGTAGCCGGCGGGAATTATTTCCGATGCGGGAACTCCTCCAGAACGCAGGGATTTTTGCCTATCCCCTCGGGCTCTGTTCCATCCTCGCAACCGTCATCATTCTTGAGCGGCTCTTTGCCTTGCGACGCTCGAAGATCATCCCGAGGGACTGCGAGGAAGCCATCGCCGAAGGGCGCGTCCCGGAGGTCGAGAATCCCGATTCGGTGGCGGGCAAGATCATTGAGGCCTACCAGCGGCGCGATCTCGACGCCGAACAATTGAAGGCGGTGACCCGCCTGCAGGTAACACGCATGGAGCGCGGCCTCTTTCTTCTGGAGATCATCGTCAGCGCGGCCCCGCTTCTCGGTCTGCTCGGAACCGTCACGGGCCTCGTCAAGGTCTTCAGCCAGATCAGTCCGGAAACGGGCCTTCCCGACCCGGCTTCCTTTGTCAGTGGCGTCTCCATGGCGCTGACGACGACGATCCTCGGCCTTTCCATCGCCATTCCGGCCCTTGCCTTCAACAGCTACCTCAACCGTCGCGTGGAAACCTACGAGGCCCAGCTCGAAGTCGGGGTGGAGCGGCTTATCGCGGAAAAAAAGAAGAAAGCCGGGAAACGGACATGAGCGTCATTCCCAAGCGGCAACGCCGGAAAGCGGAGATCAACATCGTTCCGCTGGTCGACGTCCTCGTCGTGCTCATCTTTTTCTTTCTCGTCTCCATGCAGTTCCGGAATCTGACCCTGCTGAACCTGACCTTGCCGGAAATTGAAACCGCCGGTCGCGAAGAGGCCACTGACAGCCTTCAGCTCGGGGTGGACATGGACGGGCAGTTCTACCTCAACGGCCAGCCCATCGGGCAGGGGGCCCTGCGCGAGGAGATCGCCAAAGTCGCCCGCCTCCGCCCGGACACCCCCGTCCTCATCATGGCCGATGAAAACAGCCTCCTCGGGAAAGTGACCTTCCTCATGGATACCTGCCGCAAGGCCGGCCTCGAAAAAGTCCGCCTGCAGTCGCGATGAGGTAGCCGAAGTCGTGAGAGTTTGGCCCGTCGCCCCAGGGAAGTAGCCGAAGTCGTGAGACTTTGGCCGTAGCCTCAAGGAAGATCGGGGGGCCGAACGGCTGTCGCTCGTTCGCTACGGGGGACCTGACCCCTTCGGCGTTGACCTTGTTTCCGATCCCGCTCCTTCTTTTCCCTCATTGTGGAAGCAGAAGCTACCTTACGGGTCGGCATTATCGGCTGCGGGGTCATCGCGCCCACGCATGTGGAAAGCTATCGCGGCCTCGACGGCGTAACCGTCGCCGCCCTGTGCGATCTCGTCCCGGAAAAGGCGCGGCGACTCGCGGAGCGTTGCGATGAACCGAAACCGGAGATTTTCGAGGATTACCGCTGCCTCCTGCGGTCCGGGAAAGTCGATGCGATCTCCGTCTGCACCGACCACGCCAGCCATGAGGAAATTTCCCTCGCCGCCCTCGGGGCCGGGATTTCCATCCTTTGCGAAAAGGCACTCTCCACCGACCGCGCTTCCCTCGACCGGATGGGGGCCGCGGCCGCGGGCTCGACGGCGGTGGCGGCGGGTGTTTTCCAGCACCGCTTCGATCCGGTTTATCAACGCCTGCGGGATTTTTTGAAGGCGGGTCGACTGGGCCGGATCGTCAACGCGAACCTTTCCCATCAAAGCCACCGTTCCCATGCGTACTACCGCGGCGACGAATGGCGCGGGACATGGTGGGGGGAGGGCGGTTCCCTCCTCCTCAACCAGACGATCCACTTTATCGACCTCCTGCAGTGGATGCTCGACGGGGCCGAGGAGGTGCGGGGCCTGCACGCCAATCTCGGGCATGAAGGCGTGATCGAGACGGAGGATACGGCGGCCCTTGCCCTGCGTTTCGGCAACGGCGCCCTCGGGGCGGTCAGTGCCAGCTCTGCGAGCCATCTGACCTGGCATGTCCGCCTTGAAATCGTCGGTACGGAAGGGCTTCTCGCTTTTGAGGACGGGGAGCTGCGGGAATGCCGCTTCAACGACGACGCCCTCGCGGAGAAGGCCCGGGGCTTGTTTGCCGGTGAGCCGGAGGCCGCCTCCTCGCCCAGCGGGCGCGCCTATTACGGTTCCAGTCATCCCGCGCAGATCCGCGACTTCGTGCGGGCGGTTCGCGCGGGAACGCCTCCGCGGGTTTCCTTTGCGGAAGCGCGCAAGGCGGTCGATATTGTCCTCTCCGCTTACGGGAAATAAGTCGGCTCAGCCGCCGAGGCGTTCCCAACCGGTCTCCTCGAAGCGATAGACCCAATCGGTTCCGGGGACATTGAAGACGATGCCGTCCTCGGTGAAGTAGTAGCCGTTTCCGTAGACGTACCACCACGAGAGGGCGTCGAACAGATAGGCGTAGTAGCCGCCCTCGGCATTCCAGCCGGGAGCCCAGAAGAAGCCGAGGCCCTCCGCGCGAATGTAGTCGCCGTCGATAATGTCCGGATCGACCATCCACCAGAGATCGCGCAGGGGATTGGATTCCGGATCAACGCTGCCGTCGACCTTGATGTCCCACTTGTAGCCGGCGGAAGCGGGAAGCGAGCTGTTCATGATCGCCACCACCTCGTTGTGCCAGAGGTTATAGAAGCCGTAGTCCCAGCCTTCGGGGAAAGAATAGATGAAATCGAGGCTGTCCGCGTCGGATTCGATGGAATAGGTGAAATTGTACCCCTCGGCGTAGCCTTGAACGGTGCTTTCCCAGCTCTCCGTGGCTCCGGTGAAGCTGTTCCATTGCGCGGCCGGCATCGTCGTACGGACCATCGAGACGGTCAGTGTGGCCGCGGAGGCGGTTGCGGTGGCCATGGCGAGCAGAAGCAGCCCGGCAGAGAGATTTGTGAAGAATCGGATCATGAGGCAGGAAAATATTAGAATCCCTTTGCAGGTCAATAAGCAAGCGGGGGAACAAAAACCTTGGCTGCCTTACCCAGTTCCGGTAATAGCGATTGCAACGATGGACATGGGCAAAAAATTCGGGACTGTCGGATACTGTCTTTTCCTGCTCGCCGGGTTTCTCTCCGCGCAGGGTCTTTCCGTGGATACCTTTGTCCGCAGCGAGGTGGTCGGTTTTCACGAGCAGGAGGGGGAGGGCGGTCCCCGTCCCGCCATGGGCTGGACGGGAAGCTATAACCCCGCCGAGGCGGGGGCGACGGCGACGGCTTTCCAGGAGGCGGTCCTCCATCGGGTGAACTATTACCGGGCCCTCGCCGGCATCCCGGCGGACATCACCCTCCGCCAGGAATGGGTGAAGAAGGCGCAGGAGGCCGCCTTCATGATGAGTACGAACAACGCTCTGTCGCACGGGCCGCCCCCCGATTGGAACAACTATACCGCCGCTGGAGCGGAAGCGGCCGGGAACTCCAATCTCGCGCTCGGCAGCTCAGGCTGGGATGCCATTGACGGCTACATGCGCGATCCCGGAGCAGGCAATGCCGCCGTCGGTCACCGGCGGTGGATCCTTTATCCATGGACGCAGCAGATGGTGACCGGGGATGTACCGCCCGATGCGGGCTTCCGCCGTGCCAACGCGCTCTGGGTCTTTGATACCGACAACTGGCCGAGCTTCTTCAACCAGCTCCCGCGCCCGGAGACCCGGACCGAATACGTGGCCTGGCCGCCGCGGGGCTTTGTTCCCCACAACGTGGTCTTTCCGCGCTGGTCCTTTGGCCTTGAGGAGGCCGATTTTTCGCAGGCTTCTGTCAGCATGACCCGCAACGGCCAGTCCATTCCGGTGCAGCTGGAGGCCTATGCCGGCGGCTTCGGGGACGACACCCTTGTCTGGCTCTACGATAACGAGGGACCCAACGATCCGCCGCATTCGGCGCCCGCCGGCGACCTCGACTACACGGTGAAGGTGGAGGATGTGCAGGTGAACGGGCAGGACCGCGATTTTACCTACACGGTCACGGTCATCGATCCGTCCCAGCCGGCCTCCCATGGCAACGGCTACCTCCCTCATTACACGGAACTTGGCGAGGGGTGGAAATGGAACAGCTTCCTGCGCTCCTACAGCGATTTGAATTTCCCCGTCCTCTACACCGCCTCGCACGGCTGGTGGTACGCGGGCGGACCCGGCGCTGAGGCGGATGCGTATTGGTTTTATGACTACGAGCTGGGCTGGCTGTACACCTCCGAGGCAGCCTATCCGTACTGCTATCTCGCCAGCGACGCCCTCTGGATCTGGTTCGAATTGGCGGCGAATGATCCGCGCTATTATCGCGAGGTGGTGTCCGGCAATTGGCGCAAGGTGCCGCGGTCCTGAGCCGTTTTCGTCAGGGTACGACCCGTTGCCGCGACCATTGGCCCCCGGAAAAGCGGTACTGGTACCGGAGGTGTTCCTCCCGCGACAAGCGGAGGACATCAAGGAAGGCGAGGGTGATCCGCAGGACGGTGAAGTTCCGGTCCCGCCATGCGGGATCCATGCGGCCGCCGGCCTCCGTCCACTCCGTTCCGGGATCCTCCGTGGTCTGGTAATCGGCGTGTCGGGCCGGGGGAAGGGAATCCCAGTGCTCCCGTGCGACGGCATCCTGCTGATGAAGCGAAGCCACCCCCTTCGCTCGGACCTGTACTTTCCGTTCCCGGTCAAAGAAGAGCAGGCCCGCTTCGGGATGGGACCGCAGCTGGGTCACTTTGCCCGTCCGCGCATCCGAGTAGACGGTGGCGACGGGATCCGCGAATGCCCGCAGGACGACGATCCGCGCCTCGGGTTGCCCCGCCGGGTCGGCCGTGCTCAGCACGGGCCAGCGAAAGGGATGGGCCTTTTCCTCCGCGGCCTTGCCCAGCTCGGAAAGAATGGATGCCGGATCGAATTGCACAGCGGAACGAAACGCTTCTCCGCCATGCGGGCAACCGATGCGGGGCGATTTCTCTTCCTGAGGGAAAATTCCATCCTTGAAGGCGGCCGGGAGGCTCTCCCACCCTGCGCCGGATTAAAAAATGGAATCACCCTGAAAATAGTTTCTTATGTCTGTTTCAATGCGCTTCCTCTTTTTTCTCATGGGTCTTTCCCTGCTTTCCGAGACGGTCATGGGGACGGTTGCCCACCGCTGGTATCGCTTCGAGCCCACGCGCCTGAGGGGCGAAGGCAGCGAAAACAGCATCCAGTTGGCGGAGTTCGAACTCCGCAGGAATGGAACGCGCATCCCCGACGCCACCGCCACCAATCCCGGCGGCGACAATCCCGACGGCACGGGCGCCAATCCCTTTGTGCAGACGCCCGACAAGGCCGTGGACGACGACCTGCAAACGAAATGGCTGGATTTCAACAAAGGCCCCCTCGTCCTCGATTTCGGGGAACCGGTCGAAGTCGACGCCTATGCTTTTGCCACCGCCGAAGACGCGCCCGACCGCGATCCCATGGGCTGGACGCTGTACGGCAGCAACGACGGTACGTCATGGACGGTGTTGGATTATCGATCGTATCACAACACGACGCTCGACCGGAACACATGGGTGGGGCCGTTCCAGCTCGATGGCGTCCCGAACGTCATGGAATCCCGCTTCGATCTTGTCGCGACCACGGGTGCCTTGGCACCCGGCGAATCGGTTCCCTTCCTGACCTTGTACGGCTGTCGGCTGACCCCGTCCGGGGAGGTCCTTGTCAACGGAGGCTATTCCCGTGATGGGGGTGCCATCGCCGAAGAGGCGGGGGTCTATCTTTGGGATGGAGCGATGCTTTCCGAGGTCGAGGCGGAGGATCTTTCGGCTCGGGAAACGACCGCGTTCGTCGGCGCGGTCAGCGGACGCATCAACGACAGCGGGGATGTTTTCCTCTACGAAACCATCGGCGACACTCTGAACGACACCCCGGATTACGGCCCGGAGGCGAATGAACGCATAGTAGCGGGGACGGCAACGGGCAAAATCACCTATGTCCGGGAGGGACGGACCTCGGTGGCCGGTTACGCTGACTATCAGTTCACGAATGTGGTGAAAGCCGGGTTTACGAATAAGCCCCTGACCGACCGCTGGCGAGTGAACGAAGCGGGACAGCTTGCCTTTTACGGGCAAGCGGAAAAGGCCGCCGACGACCGTTTCGTCGGTGTTTTTATCGCGGACGGAAACACGGTGGAAATTGCCGCGCGGCAGGGTGACCCGGCGCCGATTGAAGGAACAAATTTCGGTGGTCTCAACGCGGTCTTTGATCTCGGAGACGACGGGTCCGTGCTTTTCCGGGGAAACGTCACCGGGGACACCGTTGAATTCAACGATGACATGGGCGTCTTCCATCACGTGCCGGGCGTCGGCACCAGCCTCGTCATCCAGGAGAATCTCGATGGGGGAAGCTCCCAGGTGGAGGCAACCTATTTTCTGAAGCTCACCGATAACGGGAACAAATTCCTCGCCACGCTGGATGCGCGTTCCCGCAAGACCGAAATATGGACCGATGCCGGCGGCAACGGCCTTGAGCCCGTCATTGAAAGCGGACCCAACGCCAGCCGCATTCCGGAATCCCTCGGTTTCGGCAGCCAGGCCCTGCTCGAGGAAATCACCACCTTCACGGTGACGGAAGGGGGCGCGGTCGTCTTCACCGCCCCCGTGGTGGAGGATACCTTTTTCAGTCCCTCCTCCCTCGGGGAGGGTCTTTTCCGTTGGCGTGACGGGGAACTCCGCTTGCTCCTCGACGATACCGCGGTCGCCGATGGCTATGAAATCGGGCAGCAACTCACGGATTACCGGACGGAGGTGATGGCGAACGATGCGGGGGATGTCGTCATGGTCCTCAGCGATGTTCCCCTTGGCGAGGGCGGGGAACAGGACCAGTTGCTGCTGGCCCTTCCCTCCGGTGGAGAGCCCGAAGTAATGCTTGAGAAAGGGCAACTGCTGACGGTCCAGACCGGGGACCTTCCGGAGGTTCGCCGTATCCAAGGATTCGATATGGATGACGGCCAGCTGGGGATTCCGACTTTTCTCAATGACGCGGGCCAATTGCTCGTCAAGGTGTTTTACAGCAACGGAGGCGGCGGGATGTTTTTGACGCGGTTGCCTTCTTCGGCCCGTTCGCCCGCTCGTCTCGAAGTCATCGGGGTGGATTCCGTCAACGAGGAGATTGCCTTGCGCGTGCAAGGTCGAGCCGAAGACGACATCTCCCTTGAAGAATCGACGGATGGATTCACCTGGACGGAGGTGCGGACCCTCCAACTGGATGCCGCCGGCAGTGCCGATGCCGATCTCCCCTTCAGCGGCGACAACAAGTTTTTCCGGGTGGTGGTTTCGCCCTGAGCCGGATTATTCCGTTAAGGCGTAGCGAAAGATCATGCCACCGCCCGAGGCGGGATTCTTCTCCGTCGTCAGGCCGCCGTGGACGCAGGTCCCGTAGAGGTAGCCATTCATCACTACGGGCGAGCGCATGGGGGTGTTGCCGGCGAGTCCGCCGGTGAAACGGTGGAGGACCTCGAAATCCCGCCCGTTCTTGCGGAGGCGGAACAACGTGCCCTCGTCCCCGCCCTCCGCATTGCTGCCGTGGGCGAAGCCATAGAGGAAGGCGCCCTCCGATCCCTCGACGAGGCCCCCGTTCGGTTTGCTGCCGGTTCCGGGATGGGCATCGAAGGCATGGAGGACCTCGTGCTCGCCGGTTTCCAAGTGGTAGCGAAAGACGGTACCCTTGTCGGTCGGGTTGAAGATTTCCCCGTAGGTCGTACCGTAGAGATATTCATCGCCGAAATGGGAAAGGTGGTCATAGGGATGCGCCCCTTCGTCCCCGCCCTCAAAGCGGTGAAGCACTTCAAAGGTCCGCTTTCCTGGATGAAAGCGGAAAAGCGTACCGTATTGTCCCTCTTCATGGCGGAAGAGATCGCTGGTGGTGCCGTAAAGCCAGCCGTCGACAACGGTGAGTTGTCCTGTCGGGTGGCGACCGGTTTCCGGTGTGAACCCGTGCAGGGCCTCGAACGGGCCGTCGGGGAGGCTGTAGCGGTAGAGGACACCCCCGTCTCTTTTCTCCCCGCCATGGTAAGTGGTACCGTATAAAAAATTCTCATGCAGAATAGGAGCGGCATGGGGATAAAAGCCTTCCGTGGACGGGGCCGTGAATTCGTGCAGGACGCGAAATCCGGTGCCGTCCGAGTTGATGGCGTACAGGGTTCCGCCCACGGATTGCCGCCCTCCGAATTTGGCCACCCCGTAGAGGGTATCCCCGTCGACCGCGAAACCGGTAAAGGGCTCCCGCCCGTCGAAGCGGCGGAAGCTGTGCAGGCGGATGTGCGAGAGGAGCGCGGGATCGTACGAGAAAACGGTTCCGGCATCCGCATCCCCTCCTTTGAACGTGGAGCCGAGAAGCCGGTCCCCGACCACGACGAGCTCGGAGAAGCTCCGCCAACCGTCGGCGCCGTCGAATAAATGCAGGGGCTGGAATTTGCTCGATTCCGGAGAAAGGCCGGTTGAACGCAGGAAAGCCTCGATCTCGAGATAGCTTTTGCCCATGGCCTCCCGGTCTGGTCGCTTTCCGGGAAGGTCGAGAAAAAAGGCGTGCCCCCGGTCCGGCCATACGCGGAGCTTTGCCGGGACGCCGGCCGCTTGGAGCGCCTCGGCATACGCCTTGGCCTGCTCCGCCTGCACGATCTCGTCCCGTCCGCCATGCAGCAGGAGGACGGGAGCGGACTGCGCATCGATGCGGTGTAACGGCGAAAGGATCTTCGCGGTTTTGCGATCCCCGTTCACGCCCGGCTTCCTCATCGCCCAGTCAAGGGAGGTCAGGTCGAGGACGGGATTGACGAGGATCTGGGCGGCGGCGGCCGGCGCCTTTTCCGTTCCGGTCCCCGACAGCGCGGCCATGGCGGCGAGGTGGCCGCCCGCCGATTCACCCCCGACGACGATGCGTGCCGGGTCGATGGCGATGGCGGCGGCGTTTGCCGCCAACCATGCCAGCGCGGCGCGGGCGTCCTGAACGCTGTCCTGCAGCGTTCGTCCCTCCGTCGCGAGCCGGTACTCCGCGCTGATGGCGGTGAAGCCAAGCCCGGCTAAGTAGCGACATTGCGGATACAGTTGCTCCGGCTCCCCCGCCTGCCAGCCCCCGCCGTGGAACCAGAGCAGGGCCGTGCCCGAAGGCCGGTCCGGCTCGAAGATGTGCAGCTGCAGCGGCTCCCCTTCCCGTTCCGCATAGGTCACGACCCGGTCCGGTTCACGCGCCCCTTTTTCGGAGGCAAAAATGCGATCACTAGTACAAACAAACAACGCTACCCCTGCCAGCGCCCAAACTCGCCATATACTGCCCATGTCCTAAGTATCGACCATGGACGAGGCTGGTCAAGACGGACGGGAGACGACCCGTTACCGCTCCTTTTGCTTTTCCCAGCGCAGTTGCGCCGGAATGACAAGCTCCCGTTCCGGATCCGTACCGGGCCCGATGGAGGGCCATGGAAGGGTCTCCGGCCAGAACGCGGGGCGTTCCGCATAGTAGAGGGAAGCGGGGAGGTCGGATTCGACGTCCGCCGGCCGGGTGCCTTCCTCGAGATTGGCGACCATCAGGGTGTGTTCCACACTGGGGTGGATTTCGATTTTCCCCTGTTCCAGCTCGTTCCCGATCAGGTTGGTGTAATGGCTGTGGTCCTGTATCTGCAGGAAGAGGGATACCCGGTTACGGAAGAAGGTCGTCAGCGGCCCGGTGGGACCCCAGAAATCCGCCGATTCGACGAACTGGACGACGTTCCCCTCGAAGAGGTTCTGATAGGAGTAGTGGCCGTGAATGGATACATCGGCGATCGGCCCCTTGCTTTCCGGCCAGCGGACGGTCCGGGTGGAATAGTTGTAGGCGAAGACGTTGCCGCTGGATCCCCGCTTCGCCATAATGGCGTGGCGCAGGTGATGGAGGAGGTTGTTTTCGTAAAGGCAGTCCGTGGCGACGTTGCCCGCGACAATGCCGTAGCCGTTGCCGCCCCCGCC
>JAAAOD010000253.1 GCA_009908535.1 Verrucomicrobiota bacterium | reverse complement strand
GGTGGCCGACGCGCGGTCGGGATGGGCGTTGGGAGCGTCCGTGCTGTAGAAGAGGTAGCGTCCGTTGCCGCTCAGGGAAAATTCCCGCCACCAGGCCACGCCGCCGAAGCCGGTCTCCAGCGCGCTGCCGTCCGGTGCGGTGGTGATGATCCGCCGGGTATCCGTCTCCGCATCATAAAGAACGACATAGGGCAGACCGTCCGGCGGCAGGGCCTCCGGATTTTCGACCTGATGGCTGGTGGCGACGGAGGCGTAGGCGATGTAGCGCCCGTCGTCGCTGATCTGCGGCGAGCGGCATTCATCATTCGGATTATTACTGATGACCTGCGGGTTAGAGGCAAAGCGGTCATAGCGCCAGATGTTGTCGTTGTTGCTCTTGCGGAAGGCGACAAAGCGCCCGTCCGCGCTGATGGAGGCGTCGAGGGAATTCTCCTCATCGAGCAGAAGAGAGACGGAACCGGTGGCCATGTCGCGCAGGTAGAATCCGGACCTCGTGATCCCCGGCGACGGTCCGCTGCGGGAGGGATCGCCGAGAAAGAGCACCTGTTTACCGTCCGCCGTGATGTCGAGGACGCGCTGGTCCGCGTCATAGCCCGCGCCCGTCGCATCGCCCGTGACAAGGCGGATTTCCGCGGATCCAGAAAGAGAGAGTAGAAAAAGGCAGAGGACGCTTGGGAACAGTTTTCTCAAACGGCGAAGAGAACGGGAGGTGGTACAGCTCAGCATAAGAAAATACTATATCCGAATCCCCGGAATTCTTGAATACGCAACCTTGCGTAGGTCTGACCCCTTTGCCTCAAGTCAGTTCCGTAGCGCGCAGGGCGGCCGCGGTGCGGTTTTCGACCTCGAGTTTGCGATAGATGCGCTGGGCGTGTTTCTTAACGGTGTTGAGGGCGCTGTCGAGAATGGTGGCGATTTCGGGGCTGGTTTTCCCCTTGGCCATCCAGTAGAGAATTTCGGCCTCCCTGGGCGTAAGGCCGAGGGCCTGCAGGTGTTCGCTGGAAGGAACGTTGAGGTGTTCTTCCAGTTTGAGGACACTGCCGGTCCCGGAAAGACCGGAAAAGCGTTGGATGTGAAGGGAGCCCTGGGGAAAGGAAAACTTGCGGAAGGGGGAGGCCTTTTCGTGCAACCATTCGTGGATGGGCTCCGGTAAACCGGCGAGTGGGGCTTCGGGGAAGAAACGGGCGATCAGGTCCCATGCTCTTTTGGTGGCAAACTGGGGCCGCCCCTCTTCATCCACCAGCAGCACCGCCTGGTCGAGGGATTCCTCGAGCTGGCGCTCGGCCTCGCGCCGCCGCCGTACCTCCCGGAGCAGCTCATGGTTGCGCTGCTGCAGCCGCAGGCGGAGGCGACGGATTTCAAGGTGGGTGTCCACCCGGACGAGGACCTCATCGGCGGGCACCGGCTTGCAGATGTAATCGACGGCACCGGCCTTGAAGCCATGGACCTTGTCGCGGGTATCGTTGAGGCCCGTCATCATGATGACGGGGATCTCGGCGGAAGCGGGGGATGCCTTCAACTGCCGGCACACGGTAAAGCCATCCTCTCCGGGAAGGCGGACATCGAGGAGGATCAGGTCCGGTTGCAGGAGGGCCATCCGCTCCAGGGCGATTTCCCCGTTCTCCACAACGAGGACCTCATACCCGGCCCCGGAAAGGACCTCGAAGATGACGCCGAGGTTTTCCGGGACATCGTCAATGACAAGGATGGTGCCGTTCCGCTTCATGTGGGTTCCTCCCGCACCGGTAGGGTTTCGAGCTGCTCGCTGATTTCACTGATGCGGAACCGGCTCACGAGGTCGAGCAGCGGATCGACGGTGGCGGCGCTTTCGGGTTCGCGGGAACGGATTGCCTGAAGGGCGCTTTTGAGGCCGGCGGGCTCCCGGCGATAGGCGAGGGCGCGCAGGGTGCCAAGGTCACGTTTGGTAAAGCGGTACTTCCCGGCGAGTGGTAGACTGGGTGCCTCCGCTGCAGCGAACTGCCAGTCCAGCTGCAGCAGATCGCCCAGCTTCTTGAACAAATCCTCCGGCGGGAACGGTTTGGGAAGCCAATCATCGCAGCCCATGGCAAGGGCGTCGGCGCGGGTGAATCCGATCAGGCTGGCCGAATAGGAGATGACGGGTAACCCGGCCCCGCCGGGCAATGCACGGAGCTGGCGCAGAACCTCCGCGCCTCCCATCGGTTTCATGCGCACATCGAGAAGCACGGTATCTACGCCGCCCGCGGCAATCCGGGCAAGGGCCTCGCCACCGCTGGCGGCGGTTTCCACGCTGAAACCAAGGGGCGAGAGAAGTTCGTCCACGACGTCGCGGTTTGCCGCGACATCATCGATGACAAGGACGGTCCGCGGGCGGCCGGCGTAGCCGATCCGGCGGGAGGATGTTCTTTCCGGAGCGCTTTTCGCGTCGGCCGCTGCTTTCAGGGGCAGCCGGAGGCGGAAACGGGTGCCTTCGCCGGGGCCGCTCGCACAATCGAGGCTGCCGCCCATGGCTTCGGCGAGGCGGCGGGAAATGGCCAGTCCGAGGCCGGTTCCGGCTTCCTTCCCCGGTGATTCCCCGGTCTGGTGAAAGGCATCGAAGACAGCTTCGGCTTCGTCGGCGGGGATGCCGATTCCAGTATCGACCACATCGAGACGTATTTGGCCGGATTCCTTTGCGAGAACGACTCGCACCTCCCCCTCTTCCGTGAACTTAAGGCCGTTGCCGACGAGGTTACCGAGGATCTGCTCGACCTTGCGCAGGTCGGTGAGCACCCGGTCCGGAAAGCCGGGATCGGCATCGCAGGCGAGGGCGATGCCCTTTTGCGCGGCTCTGGCGCCGAAACTGTCGAGGAGGGCGCGAATGCCGGCTGCGAGGTCGGTCGGCTGTTCATGGACCTCGAGTCGCCCCGCCTCGATTTTGGAAAGATCTAGGATCTCGTTGATCAAGTGCACGAGGCGGTTGCAACTTGTATTGAGAATGCCAACACGCTGACGGTTGCGTTCATCGAGATGCGGATCGCGGTCAAGGACATGGGCGTAGCCCATGATGGCGTTCAGGGGCGTTCGCAGTTCGTGGCTCATATTGGCGAGGAAGCGGCTCTTCTGGCGATTGGCGTGATCGGCGGCGTCGCGGGCCTTGCGCAGTTCGCGTTCGTTTTCCGCGAGGGCGGCGGTGCGCTCGCCGACTATGGCTTCAAGGCGTCGGTTTTCGCGTCGCAGGGCGGCGAGCCGAAGCCTTGCCCCGCCCCAGACAAGAAGGCCCGCGACGGCGAGGTAACCCGCCAAAGCAAACGGAGAGAGGTACCATGGCGGGAGGACGGTTATGCCGGCAAGGTTCGCCTGTGCCGACAATCCTGACGGCGTGCGGGCCTCGACGCGGAAGCGATAGGTCCCGCCGGGAAGATTGGTGAAGGACCGTTCCGCTTCATCGCTCCATTCGCTCCAGGCCTTGTCATACCCCTCGAGAAGGGTCCGGTAGCTGACCTTGACACCGGGGGTGTACACGGGAGCGGAGTACTGGAAAACGAGGGCGCCGCGATGGTGGGAAAAGGAGATGCCGTCGGCGGCGCCGGTTGTCGTTCCATTTGGTAGTGAAATTTTCCGCACACCAACCTGCAGCGTTTCGCTCTTCAGGTCGGACAGGCCCTCGCCGACCTCCCAACGCAGCAGGCCGGACCATCCGCCGGCCCAGAGAATGTCCGGTTCCCCTTTCTCGAGATAAAGGAAAAGGACCCCGCCGATTTCCTCGAAGATCTCCGGAGAAACCCACCGCCAGTCGCCGCCCGGGGAGCGGCCGCCGAAATAGAGGCGGAAATCCTCCTCCGCATCGTCAAGCGGGTAGACCGATCCCCATGTCCCGTGCCGTTCGCTCTCCACCTTGACATCCCATGCCCAGCCCTCCGGGGGAGGAAGAGAGGAGGTTTCCTCAAGGGCGGTAAAACGGCCGGAAGCCTCGTCAAAAACCTGTGGTCCGGAAGGAGGAAAAGCCATGATGCGATTGTTCTCGTAGCGGACCGTTACATGTTCGACGGAGGCGAGGCCGGATTCGGCGCCGAAGCGGTCGATTTCCGCGTTTTCCATCCAGCTTGTCGCTGTACCCTCACTACGGACACGGAGAACACCGGAGAAGACCGTTCCGAGCCAGATGTTACCTTCCGCATCCTCGGTGACGGACAGGACGTGGTCCTCAAGGCCCGGCAGGGGACCGGCCTGCTTCCATTGGTTGTCTTCGCGATAAACAAGGCCGAGGCCGATACGTCCGCCGACCAGAATATGGTCGTCGACTTTTTTCATGACGTGCAGCGCCCGCAGCAGGCCGAAGTCGTCCCAGACCACCTCGCTTTCGTTGCCGTCAAAACGGATGACCCTGCCTTTCGTGGTGGCGAAAAGGGCCTCTTTGTGCGGAACCATGGCATGCACCTCGCCCCCGGTGGACGGGACCGGCTCCCATTGCGGGAGTTTGGGCGGGTCGCCCGCGCGCAACCGGTGCAGCCCGTCGGAGGAGGCGAGAAAAAGACGGTCCTTATGGCGGAGAATTCCACTGACGACGACATTGGGCAGTCCGGTGGAGCGGTCATAACGTGTGATGATCCCGTCCACCTCGACCCGGGCGATGCCGCTGCCCATGGAGACCCAGACCCCCCCTTCGCGGTCCTCGCTCAGGTGGGTGATGGTGTTATTGGGGAGTCCTCCTTCCTCGCTGAAAAGGCGCTGGAAATGGCCCGATTCGTCAATGATCGCGAGACCTCCGTGAAATGTGCCGAGAGCGAGGCGGCCGTCCGCAAGCCGTATTCCCCTGTTCACGACGGATTCGGACAGGTAGGCCTCCGCTTCCGCGGCAAAGGGCGTCAGATTTTCCCCATCAAAAAGCCGGAGCCCATCCCGCATTGTGGCGATGAGGAGTCTGCCGCCCTCCCAGTCGCTGATCATGCGCGGCCCGGGATTCCGAAAAAGCGGATCCTTACTGACGGAGATCAATGCGTCTTCTTCCAGCCGGTAAAGACCGTCGTCGAGGTTCTGGACATAAACGGAGGAACCGCTCCAGAAACCGTAGATCATCTTTTCGGTTTCGAAATGCCAGACGCGGCAGCCCTCCGGCGTCCAGCGGAACATGCGCCTTCGCGAAAAGAAATACAGGCCCTCCGGCGTGGCCTGCAAATCCCAGATTTCCCCGAGGTTTTCGCGCTCCTCCGGCGGCAGGTCCTCGACAAGGGAGCGGACGGCCCATGCGCCGGTGCCGTCCGGTTCCATCAGGGCGATGGTGTTGACCCCGCAGACCGCGAACCGCTTCCCCCCGAGGGCAGCGATGCCGTAGAGGAAACCGGCGCCGGGAATGGGAATACGGTCCCAGCGCTCGCCGTCCCACGTCAGGACGGCTCCATAGTTAGTGAAATAGAGAACCCCGTCCGCAGCCTGCACGGACTGGAAAACCTGGCTGTGGCCGTTGTAACTGTGCGGCGGGTAGTGGCTGATCCGGGAAAGGCCGTGCTCGGTCGTCCCGTCCGCGGCCATGGGAGGTGGGAAAAGGCAACTTCCCAACAGCAGAAGGACGAGGAGATAGGCTTGGCGGCTTCCGGTGCCGCGGCGGTCTGCGCTCATGACATTCCAGAGCCTATCAGGGAGCCTGTCATTCCACCATCCTCCAAAGGGAGTAGACGAAGATACTCCCTTAGGAGGATAGCGGAAGATTGCGGATTCGGATAAGCTGGTCACATGAAATCCATAAGCAATACTCGCGTCTGCTCCCTGCTGTCACGCCTCATCGTCCCCCTATTAGCGGGTTCCACCGCCGCCCTTGCCCAGTTCAACGCGGAGGATCCCTTCGCCGGGAACTATCGCATGGCGCCTTCCGACGAGATCGTCTATGTCCTCACCGACGGTTCCTCGGGGGAAGTCAAGTTACGCCTTCTCGAGGCCGCCCCGGAAGGAGCGGAGGAGAAGGACTTTCCCCTTGCGGCCAGCCTGACCCTCTCCGGCGCGAAGATTCCCCAAGGCACCCGAACGGAAAAGGAATCGCCGGTAGTGGATCTCGCCATGCCCGATCTCGACGCGGATGGCCGTGACGACCTGCTGGTTTTCTTTGAGGGAGAGGACCGGGAACCGGTCCTGCAGCGGATTCACTACAACCGGGATTCGGGCGGGCTGGAAGCCGGGAAGCGCACCTTCCTCACGGACCTTGGCTTTCCTCCGTTCTATGAAGAGAACCAAAACCGCACCTCCACGGAGCTGCGGCTGGTGGAAGCACAGCTCGATGCCGACCCCGAGGCGGAATTTCTCATCGCTTACTGGGCCGGGGAAGGGGAAGTAGTGGTGATCGCGGCGGAGATGAACCGGGATGATGAGCTGGTCATCCTCGGCTCGGTGGCGGACGTCCGCATGGTCGGGGACATCGACCTCGACCGATCGGCGGCCACGGACAGCGCGCGCTTTTCCATCGCCGCGGGCGGCCTCGACACCGAATACGGGGACGAGGTCGTCCTTGCCTACGTCTGGCAGGACCTCGAGGCCGAGTCCGGGGTGTACCGCAAGGTGTTCGCCCGGGTATATGATTTCGACAAAGAAGAGGAAAATCCCTTCCAGTACCGCACGGAAATCGAGGAACCGGACTGGGACGCCACCAGCCGGACCTTTGATCATGTTTTCCGCCTCGCCGTGGAGACCGGCGATTTCAACAACGACGGGCTGGAGGAAATCGCCATGGCCTCCTCGATCGGGGACAGTGGCGGTGGAGGGACGAACTATTTCGATCTTGCTTTCTATACTATGAACCCGGCCATGACAGCGCTCGAGCCAATGCAGACAAGGCCCTACATTATGGAGACGACCAAGGGCAATGAACTGTATCCCCTCGACCTCTCCGTAGGCGATTATAACTACGATAATGTCGATGATATCGGCTGGCTGGGTCGCCGCGCGGGCCGGGCGCTGAGCCGCTACCGGGACGGCGAATTCATCGACAGTAAGCCCTTCAGTATCGGTTTTTCCGGTTCGCGGGGAAACAGCGAGTACGTCTACATCGCCTCCGGGATTGCCGTCACCGACCTCGATGCGGAAACCGAAGCCGACCTCGAGGGCGAGGTCGTCGCCATCGGCCTGTCCGAAGACGAGATTAACGACGGTTACGACCTCAGCATCGGCGATTATGAGGAATTCATTCCCGGGCGTGATGTCGCGCCCGCCGTGGCTCTTGTCACCGGGGACGTGGATGGCGATTCGCTGCAGCTGGGCAAGCCGCGCATCTACCGTCGTACCGAGCTGGGCCAACCCGTGATGATCCTCAATGCGCCGCCGACGCACTTCGACATTATCAACGGAGAGGTTTTTGACATCAACGACTGCCTGACCGGGGATTGCGGGAGCTTTTCTTCCTATACCCTTCAGAATGAGCTGGTCCAGGAGGTCTCCACCGAAGTTCGGGCCGATTGGGCGATTTCCGCCGGTGTCTCCATCGAGGGAGAGGGCGGCATCAACACACCCATCGCGAAGGCGAAACAACGGGTCAAGCTGAGCCTTGACGGCAAGTACGGCGAGGGCTTCTCGCGAGTCCGCAACGCCGGCCGGACCATTCGAGAAACAAGGGAGTTTGTGGCACGCGGAGATGACCTCATCTATGCTTCCGTGGCCGATTATGATATTCTTGAGTATCCAGTTTATCGCGACGGAGAATTGCTGGGCACCATTGCCTCGGTCGTTCCGAAGGATCCGCGTCTGGTCGTCTTCAACAGCAAAAGTCCGCGCGCGGCCGAATACGTCACCCCGCACGAACCCGGTAATATCCTTTCCTACCGTTCCCGGGTGGACATGGAGGACAATCCTTTGGTCGCGCGTCCGGTGACTTCCTTCACCGGGTTTTCCTGGGAAATGCAACCCCAGGGCTCCTCCACCTGGACCCTGGAACTCTCCCAGTACCAGCAGAACCAGCTGACCGAAAGCTCGGAACTGAGCCTCAGTGCGCGCCTTGAGACCGAAACGGAAGTTTCCGGCGAGGTCCCGATCGCCAAGTTTGTCACCGGCTCCCTCGGCATGACGGTGGGCGGCTACATTCAGGGCGATTATTCGCAGTCCCGCGTCACTACCCACACGACCACAGTATCGGTCGACCATACGGTTCTGGTTGATTTCGGGAACGTCGATGTAGCGATTGTCGGGGACACCACCTACGAAGTGACGCCTTATATTTACTGGGGCAGCAATGGGGCCCTTGTTCTTGATTACGCCGTCGATCCGGTTCTCGGGGACGGCTATGAGGGCTGGTGGCAACGGAAGTACGGCAGCGCCCCCGACCTCGCCTTTACTCTGCCTTGGCGTTATGACATTGAGCGCGGATCGAACATCCCGGTCGATCAGACGCAACGGACCCGGAACATCCTCGTCAGTCCGGAACGGCCCCGTTCCGGGGATACCGTCGACATTTATGCCCGCGTGCACAATTATTCCCTCGATCCGTCGGGTTCCGCGCCTGCGAGCCTGCGGTTCTACCTCGATAACCGGGACGGTCGCGGCCTCGTCCCCATGGCGAATGAAGCGGGAAGGACCGAGCTGACCGTTCCCGGTCTCGCCCCGCGCGCTTCCCTCGCTCTCGTCCTCAAGGGATGGGAGGTTCCGTGGTCCATCAACCGCAACGCCCGTATTTACGCCGTCATCGACGAGGATAACCTCATCGCGGAGATCCACGAGGACAACAACACCGGCTGGGCCCTTCTCAATGCCGCGGGTGGTTCCCTCTGGCCGGACGCCTCCGTTTTTGGAGACGACTGGATCGAATCCCCGTGGCTGGGCTGGCTCAAACAGGAGACCTTTCCCTACGTCTTCCACCTCAATATGCACAACCTCTACATCGCCGACGGCAGCAAGCCGGAATCCTTCTACTCTTTCGACTACGGGATTGGGGAGTGGTTCTGGTTTTCGCCCGCCACTTTCCCTTATGTTTACCTCATCGAAGGCGGCGAAAGCCGTTGGTTGTATTATTTTACCAACACCGTCTCCCCGAACCGCTGGTACTACGACACCTCCACCGGCGGCTACCTTCAGGAAGGGACGTTTTAACTTGCCCCGTCCCGCAAAAGCTTGACCCCGGAGGTTTTCGCGGCAGCGATGGGGCGGTTTCTTCCGCGGGCCCATAGCTCAGTGGTTAGAGCAGGGGACTCATAATCCCTTGGTCGGGGGTTCAAATCCCTCTGGGCCCACCATCCTTCGTCCCGCCGGCGGGACTACGGATGGCGCGGCCATCTTATGCTTCGGATGGCAAGCTCGGGTCAACCTTCAGGTGCCTTTTCTTTCCAACAGCGGAAGGATGACGGATTCGGAAACCAAGTCAGCGTCTTGTTTGCGCTCGAGAAACGGGGAAACGTCCAGGAGTGCTTCGTTCCAATCGATTGTTTTCAGTTTGTCGGCGACCAGACCCCGCCAGTTTTCCCGGGTTGCGGAGGGTCCGGACCAACCCGTCTGGCGGAGGGCGTTGTTCAGTTGCGTAAGGTTGGGTTCCGGCCAATCCGGATCTGAAAGATACCAGGCAAGGTCGTACAGGTCGCGGCCCTTGGTGTATTGGCGTGACAGGATGGCGTGCGTTTTCCCCGCCAGAAGCGAAGCCTTGTCGTAATGGTGCAAATTGAGCATGATGAACCGTCGTACAAGGCGTGTTTCCGTGTGGGCTCCTTCAGGAGGACGGGTGTCCATTTCCACCTTTACCATGAACACTTCGTCCGGATGAGGGGATAGCTTCAATTCGAACAGCAGGCCGCTAAACTTAACCATGGCTGCTGCCACGGCCTTTCCTTGGCGGGTGCGGATCTCCACGGCGTAGGCTTCAGCGTTCAGGTCTTTACGCACAGAATCCATATGCTTTTCGAAATTCGCTTTTCCCTCAGGCGGCGCCAGAGAAAAATCGAGGTCCTCGGAATACCGCGGCAGACCGTACAGGAAGCGTAGTGCCGTCCCTCCGACAAAGGCCCAATTGGAAAAGGCTCCGCTGTCCTGTAGCCCGAGGAGAATCCTGGCCTGCAGGTATTCCCGTGCCCGGCTCCGGCGTCGAAAATCATCCGGCTCGTCGCGGAGCATGTCTAATAGAAGGGATTTCATCTTATTTCTCCTCCTCCCATAAATGAACGACCAACCGAACGGCCAGATCCACTTTGCTTGAGCCGAACTTTCCGACGACTTCCGTGAGCGATTCGCGGCTGAACCCTTCAGGCTCGCGCAAGCGGAGCTCCTTGAGGTAATCCGGATTGTCGCTGTGCGGCGTGAGATAGAGAAGATCGACCAGCGCTTTTGCAGAGCTTGCCATCAAGACGCGTTGACCGGGAGTAACCTCCACTTCCTTGAACCCGAAAAAACGTCCGGTTGAAATATGCCTGAATTGAAACCGGCCTGCAGGGGTTTCGCATGTCTCCGGTCTGCCTGTGGTCACACTGGTCGTTACGGGAACGTACTCCGGAATCATTCCATAATGCGCCAAGGCTGATTGCAGGCTAATATACGATGCCTTTTTCAGGCTGTTCGCGATGGCGAAGGGATGCGGGGCTGTTGATGCGTAGGGTCGCTTCAGGAGGTAGACCCCGCGCCGCAGCCGCATCACGCGGCCGTTCTTCACCCATCGATCCAACTGACGCCGAAGATGCGCTGGATGCCGCTTTCCCGACAAGATCTGGCCGGTCCTGAAGACACCGTTTTCGGGAATGTGATTGGCCAACTCCTCGATTTTCATTTTAACAGAAAGACATAAATGTCTTCTTAGTGCAATGAAATTGCTAATTTGGCTTATCAACCCTTGGTCCAACCTTCGCCCTGACGGGCTTGGGTTGGCACGCGGGGGGTACCACCCCTCATGCCGAGCAAGGCGAGCGCGGCCGCGAGATAGCAGGACATGGCGAGGAGGAGGGCGGCGGGAAATCCGGCGAAAATGCAGGCGAGGAGGGCGAGCGGGGAACTGATGACGGAGAAGGAGCCGTTGATCCCCCATGCCCATGGCAGGTGGTCGGGCCGGTGGCGCTGCAGCAGCCGCAATCCGCTGGGGAAGAAAAACCCAAGTGGAAAGCTGACAATGGCGAGGATCGTGAAAGCAATGAGGAGGCGCCAGAAGGGGGCGAGGGGGGCGATGGACCGGGCAAGGGGCAGAAGGGTGAAGGCCGCCACGAGCAGCAGAAGGCAAACCAAGGCGAAAAGGACGGGGAGGACGGGCCTTTCCGGGTCGAAATTCCTCGAGGCGAGGGCGCCGAGGCCGGAAAAGAAAAGCATGCCGGCGATGGTGCCTCCGGCGGCAAGGAGGGGGCTTCCCCAGACGAGGTGGAAGACCTGCATGAAAATAATTTCGACGAAGAGAAAACCGAGACCGAGTCCGGCAAAATAAAGCACGGTGGTGGTCCGTCCCCTTGAGCGCAGGCGGTGGAACGGCAGAGGCAGGAAAATGAAGGCAAAAGCAAAAAGGAGAAGAAGGCCCAACGTCACGAGGAGAAGAAAACTTCCAAGTTCGAAGAAAGGCAGGGAACGTTGCCCGAAGGCCTTCTCGACGGCCGCGAGAGAGCGGGGTTGCAGAAACTGGGAAAAGAACGGTCGCTGATCGGTGGCGCTTTCAATAGCGAAAGGGTACTCCGCAATGGCCGGGTCTTCCGGATTGCCGAGAATGGCATCGGTCATGCGGAAGAGCGTCCGGCTCTCCAGCTGGTGATGTCTCTCGCGGGCAAGATCCTTATGCCCTCCCAGCCAGAGCGGATCGAAAGCCCATCGTTCGCACGCCCGCAGCAGGGTATCCTTTTGGGCTCCGGTCAGCGGGTTGAGCGTAAAAAGGAAACTCATCGCTCCCCAGCTGCGCACGATGGCGAGATGATCCGAGGGTGAGGGGATACCGGCCTTGCGGGCTCCGGCAAGAAGGGTTGTCAGGAGACGCAGCGGCTTCCGCTCGGGGAAGTCGAGCCAGCAGGGGACGACAAGGACACCGTCCTCCGCCAAAAGCCGGATCGCCGCAGCAAAGCTTTCCCGCGTCAGAAGGAAATCGGACCCGATCGACTGCATGCCCACTCCGCCATGGAAGCTGCCAACGGAGGGATACTGGATGAGCTGGAAGGATTCCTCCGCCTGCTCAAGGACGACGCGCGGGGAGAGGGTGCGCAGATCCACGGGGAATTTTCCGGGCGGAAGATGGGAAATTTCATCCTGTAGCCATTTTGCCACGACAGGATACGGCTCGACCGCGAGGATGCGCCCCGCCTTCTTCGCAAGGGCCAGCCGAAGGGAGGAGGTTCCTTCGGTTGAGAGGAGAAGCACGGATTCCGGTTCCGGGACAAGGTCGTATCCGAGGGCGCGGGTGGTGGCTTCCTCCCAGACGGGGCCGGAAACCCCCATGCCCTGAAGGGAACCATATTGCATTCCGTCCACGAAAACGGAAGCCCCCGCGGGAACGGGCCCCTTGTAATTCAGGCTCAGGCCCGGTGCGGTGTGGAGCGTGGGAGCATCCACCTTGTGGACGATTCCCCGTACACCGGTTTCCTCCTGGACAAGGCGGGCCCGCGGCATTTCGAGGACGCGGCCCAGTTCCTTGAACTGCGAGACGTTCCATTCCTGGGGAAAGAGAAGGAGCAGGAGGACGGCCAGGAGGCCCGCGTGGCGCAGCGCAAGGAACCGGAGGGGCCTGCCGGCGAAGAAACAGGCCCCGGCGAGGGGGAATAGACCGCAGACAGCAGCGGCATGCCCGGGCATCACGGAGGCGGTAAGAAAGATGCCGAACAGGGCACCGGCGGAGGAACCGGCAAGATCGGCGAAATAATTGCGGGGGGCGTCGGCTGCCTGTCCGGTAAGAATCCCTCCGAGGGCCAGAGCACTGAAAAAGAAGGGCAGAAAGAGCAGCAATAAAGCGAGGATCAGCCTTGCCCATTGGGAAGGTTCGACAAACAGGAGATAAAGGTCGAAGCGCAGCCAGTCCTGGTTGAGGAGAAGGAGCACGCCGGGCATGGCCACCGCGGCCAGAACGAGACTGCCGCCGATGATCCCCCGCGCATGGCTCTGGAAGAACCTCCACCCGAAAGTGAGAAAGGTTCCGCTCGCCCCGAATCCCAGCAGGGCGAGCGAGATCATCATGTAGGCGAAGTGATACCACTGCACATAGGAGAACAGTTGCATCAGGGTCAGCTGAAAAGCCGTGACCCCGGCGGAGGTACAAAAGAGGGTGACCGGCGAGCGCAAGGCGCGTCCCATGCCTCAGCGTTTCTCGCGGGTGAAGGGAACGAAACGTACCGGCATGAGGCTTTTTGTGGAAGTGGCCCCGTCCTTGTCCTTGCGTACGAGCAACAACCGCTGAGGGCCGAAGGAGGAACCGACGGGAATGACCATGCGGCCTCCCGGCTTGAGCTGTTGCAGCAGCGGCGGCGGTAGGCTGTTCGGGGCGGCGGTGACGATGATGGCGTCAAAAGGCGCGTGTTCCTCCCAGCCGAAAAAGCCGTCCCCGTGCCGGACCTCGACTTCCTCGTAACCGGCATCCCCGAGGTCCTCACGCGCCCGCTTCGCGAGCTTGCCGATGATCTCGATCGAGTACACCTCGTCGGTGATCTCGGCGAGGACGGCCGCCTGATACCCTGAACCGGTGCCGACCTCGAGGACCTTGTCGCCCGCTTCGAGGTCAAGTTCCTCGGTCATCGCGGCCACGATGTAGGGCTGGGAAATGGTCTGCCCGTAGCCGATCGGCAGCGGCCGGTCGGCGTAGGCCACTTTCCGGAAGCGGTCGGGAACGAACAGGTGCCGCGGGGCGTTCCGCATGGCCCGCAAAACGGTTTTCTCCTTAACACCGCGCTCCTCGATCTGCTCGCGGACCATCTCCCGGCGCTCATCGGCGCGGTCGGCCTCGTCTGCGCTGACGTGCACGGCCCCGGCGAGCAGACCGGCAAAGAAGAGGAAAAGGAGCGTTCCGGGCAAGGTCGATGATCGTCGCATATCCCAATACGTTAGTTCAACGTGAAGACTGTGGCAATGCCTCAACGCGGGAGAAGGCTCACGCCGGCCAGCCGCCTCCTCGAATGCCTCCGAACCTCTCTGGTGATGCAGGGCAATGATCATCAGGTCGAGGGTGTACTGACTGATTCTTATAGTTGATGTAGTCCGTATGCAGCTTGCGGAAACTGTCCTCGATGAGCGGTCGGGCACCGCCAGCGTACGCAGCTGTAAACGCGGTCGTGACGAGGAAGAAAGGCAGGAGCACGCAACAACGCATAATTTTTATTAAGGAAACAGTGCCCCAGCCGATGGCAATGCGATTACGGCGAGGCCCGGTTCTTTGGCTTATGGCAGGACGGCCTGCGGCGGCCCGCAGTTTATCGCTGCTGCTGGCAAAGCTTCACAGCGGTTCAGCCATACAGCTTGCGCAACTTCTTGATTCGTTTCTTGCGCTTTTTTTTGGGAAGGCCTTTCAGCAGCGGGCACTCCTTGCAGGCCTTCTTTTTTTTCAGAAATTTCCTGCAGCATTTTTTTTCTGCCATTGTCCGGAACGAGACACAGGGGAGGACGTTGTTCAAGAGATGTGCCCGGAAAGATAAAGGAGAGAAAAGTCAGGGATGTTCCCGGCTCCCAACCGGATGCAGGTGGCGGCGGAAACCAACGTCGGCCTTGTTGATGTGTACGCGGCTTTCGCAGGCCGCCTGGCTGCCAGTCCGGACCTCGAGCTCGCGGAGCTTATGGCGCAGACGAACCACCCGAATGAAGCGGGTCACCGGATGGCCGCGGAGACCATTCTTCTCTGGTTCACGCGGCCATCCAAGGATGCGGCAGACTGATCCGGGTCTATTCC
>JAAAOD010000230.1 GCA_009908535.1 Verrucomicrobiota bacterium | reverse complement strand
GACCGTCACCCCTCCTTCGTCGGGGTTTGGTCGGGGCTGGTATGGCCCGGGCCTTCGGCCCTTCTTCGCCGGCCAACGCTCCGCCAGGCGAAGGCCACTGGCTTTTGAAAAACCAGCCCCTTCCCGCTTGACGAAGACACAGTTGCTCACGACTTCGGCTACTTCCAAACTCTCATGGCTTCGACTACGGTAAAAGCCTCACGTCTTTGGCTACTTGAGCGCCGGATGATCCCTTTTTTTTCGGTGGGGGGGCTTGCAGAACCAGCGGTTTCATATATTCCATTTGTTAATTAGTCCAATAAGGCTTGCTAATTTGCATAAAGCACTTACATGCAGCTTAATGCAGAAAAGTATGGGCCTATTCAGGTATGCGGTTGTGGGGGCTGGCTGGTTGATGATGCCATTGGCAGGCTCGGGGACGGGCACGGTGACGCCGGTGATGACGGAGGCGGGGGCGGCCCTGAGCGTCACGGTGGTGCGGGACGGGACCGGGGAAGTGTTTACGAAGGCGACCCCGCCGGACCTTGTCGCGCCGGACGTCGCCGGCGTGACGGAATTCACGGTGGAGGACGACGAGGGGAACCGGCTCGTGGCCACGGACGGGTATTTCGAGGCGCGCAACGTGGTCGTCCGCAACGAGGGGAGCTTTTTGAGCTACATTGCCTCGCTGGCGATGAACCTTGGCATTGAGCGGGAAGGGGCGAGCCGGCGGGACGACGTGGAACTGAGCCGGACCGCGAGTACCGAATTCACCTTTGAGATTGTCGGCGGCGACATGGCGATCTCCCTCGGGCACGATGACGAGGCGGCGGTCGGGCAATCCTTTGAGGTGGAGGTTCTGCTGAGCCGGGAGGACGGGACCACCGTCTACCTGTATCCGGAGACGCATCAGGACGACAATTCCACCAACGCGCGGGGATTGGGCACCGTTCTGGGTCCGGGCGTCTATACCCTGTTGTGTGAAATGAAAACCCAGCCCCTTACCGCGGACCGGATCGAACAGCAGTTCGGCTTCAGCATCACCATCGGGGAGGAACCCGATCAGATTCCCTTTCCGGCGGCGGGTGACTTTACGCATCCGCTGGTGGTGACGGAGCGGGAGGGATCGGGCATACTGGAGGCGTCCCTTCCGGTGATTGTAAGCGAAACCGATCCGGGCAACGGGCGGACGCAGGTGCTGGTGAGGACGGCGGTGGCCAATGGCGGAAACAGTCCCTGGCAGGATGTGCAGCTGGAGCTGGCGCCTGTGGTCGATGGCGAGCCGGAGCTGACCAACCTCAGCCTGCCACCGCTTTTCGACCTTGCGCCGGGGGAGACGACGGCGGGGACCCATGACATTCTGATCGAAGTAGCGACCGGCGACCTTGATGCCCTCCGCCCCGCGATTCTGGATGGCAGCCGCTTTCGCTTTTACGGAGGGCAACAGGCCGTGTTCGCCTATCCGGTGCAAGTGCTCGGGGCGGAGGATTTTGTCACCCCGCCGGAAGGCAGCCCCGCGCCGACCGGCCTGCAGTCCTTTCCCTACGCGCCATTGATCCCTTCCGGCACGATCTGGCTGGAATGGGAACCCTACTACGCGGAACCCCTCATCACGCAGATCATCCCGCCGGAAGGCGCCGGGGAAGCCATCATCGGGTGGATACAGGGACGGGACGGCAAGCTGCCGGCCATGGTGGCCGACGTCACGCGCTCCGGGGCCGATTTCGAGGTCAGTTTTTTCGATCCCGGGACCGGGCAGCCCTTCGGCAACCCGCCCATTCCGCTCACGTCGGTCATGAAGGAAGGCCTTGTCGTCAATGAGCTGGTCTTTGACGGGCATCCCGAGGGCATGGGAGTGACGGAGGTCCCCGAGACCCGTCAGACCGGGAACGGCCTTTCGCTGGCGGGATTTTTCCCCGCGCCGATCCCTTTTCATTTTAACCAGCTTGAACTGAGCAGCGGAATCGAAGTGAGCGGCAGTTTCGGTTTTCGGCCCAAGGATTTGACCGTGCGGGTGGAAATGGAGAATTTCGCTCTGAAGGTGCTCGAGGTGCAGGCGGATTACACCGCGGACGCCAACCTGCTTCTTGAGACGAGCGAAGGGGCGGACAACACCGCGGAGCCGGTGGCGATGCGCGAGGCCACGCTCCTCGACATCCAGTTGCTGGACATCCAACTCTCTTCCGGGCTGCGCTTTACACCGCGCCTTGTCCTTGAAAGCGGGGCGTCCCTTTCGGCGCCCACCAGCCTTTCGCTGCCCATCACCGCCGGGTTGGATATTTCCATCACCGCCGGAGTGCGGGACGGCGAACCTTATTACGACAGCCAGTTTACTGAAATCCCTCTGCAGCTCTCCGATCCCGGGATTTACGAAGCCCTTGGAGCCAGCGCGGAAGTGTATCTCGATGCGGAAATCAAGGCGCTTCTGCAGGCCAGTGGCAGCCTCGTCCAGTCGGGTCCGACCCTCGGAGCGCGGGCGCAGGCCGATTTCACGGTCACTCCCCTGCTCGATCCATGGTGGACGCTTGACGCTGAGCTTTCCACCTTCGCCGGTGTGGAGCTGAACCTCGCCGGCATCATCAACCTCGTTGATGCCGAGCACACCCTCGCCTCCTGGCCGCTGGCCCCGTTTTTCCCGCTTGAAGCCGACGGGCCGCTGGCCGCCTTCGCCTCGCCGGCCTCCATTGATCCCGATCCGGGCTTCAGGCCCGTCGGGGATGCGCGCACGCGCTGGATCCGGTCCATCCTGCCGACATCGACGGGCTTTTCCGCGGGCAGCACCTTCGCCTTCGGCCTCGAAAACACGAGCGACCTCCTCACCGGAGGAGGCAGCAGTTTCGACGGTTGGGTGGCGCGCCTGTCCGCGGAGGGGGATTTCGTCTGGGGGCTGAGTTCCAAACCCCAGCTAAGGCCCATTGCGGCCGTGGCCGAGCCGGACGGCGGCTTTACCCTGATGGGCGGCGGCAGCCCGCGTATTGCCCGTTTCGATACAAACGGCGGGCTTCTCTGGGCGCGCCAGCACCAACCTGAAAGCGGCTCTAATTGGACGCGCGGCGTTTCGCTTGTTCGCCGGGATGCGCCCGGAGGCGGCTCTGAATACTTCGCCCTTGGCGAGGGACTGGGCAGCAGCCTCGGGGGCTTTCAGATTTCCGTCATGAAATTTGACGACAACGGGGATGTTCTCTGGAGCCATTTTTATCCGGTCCAGCCGACCGCGGCGGAAAACAGTGCGAGCGATCCCGGGGCCATGGCGCTGACCGCGGACGGGGATGTCCTTGTCGCGGGGGTTACCCCGGTCAATTTCAGCGACGATCCCCTTGACCTGTCCAATATCAGCCAAAACGGCATTGTCTTTAAACTCGACGGGGACAGCGGCGACGTCCTCTGGGCCACCCTCATCGGCTATCGCGGCAATCCATCCATCGAGGCCATCAGCGAAGGCCCTTCCGGAAATATTTATGTCGGCGGCAGTTCCTTGCACACGGTCTGGACCGAACTGCCCTCCATGCTGCTGACGAAGTTGACCGCGGACGGATCGGTGGTGGATTCCGTCCTTGTCGGCCGGGCACCCACGAGCGACCCGATCCCCCTCGGCGGCGAATCCCTCTACGACACCATTTATGACATGGCCTGGGTCGACGGGCAAATGTGGATCTGCGGGCAGATGGGCATCTACAATGCGGGCGCCGGCGATATAGCGGCGGGATCCTCCGCCTTCACCGCCATGGTCAGTGAGAACCTCGACATCAGCCGGTTGGTTATCCATGCCGCTCCCTCAACCGACAGCTTCAAGAGCATCCGGCCCACCGACCACGGCATTCTTGTTTCCGGATTCAGCAACTCCTTTCATCCTTGGCCCATGGGTGCCGCCGACCAGGCCGACTTCACCCCCCGTTCGCTCCTGACCCTTATGCTGCCATGGGAAGGCCGGATGCGCTTTCATGACGCCAGCACCGGACGGCAAGCGGAGACCGGCAACCTCGCGCCCATGGCGGGGACTTTCTTCATGACGCCCCGCGTACGCGCCACCAGCCAATACACCATCGAAACCAACCAGGCCCTCTTTCCCGGAATCGGGCAGGCGAGCCTGACCGAATCCGCCAGCCTTGACTCCACGGTGCTCAAGGAACCCTACAACACGACCAGCTCGGTCCTGTCCCTCAATCCCACCTTCTTTACTCCCGAAGACTTCAAGAGCCTCGAATTTGTCCCGGAATCGCTTATTACCGATTACGCTACTTTCCTGCAGTACTATCAGTTGGACCCCGTCGACAATTCCGACGGTGATCCCTTCGACGCGGGGGCGGAATTTTTCCTCGGCACGAGTCCGGTCACGCCCGACTGGGGTGTCGTCGAATTCTCCCGCTTTGTCGAAGAGACGACCCAGGAACCCATGCTCCGTTTTACGCTCACGCGTTCGCTCATGGCGGCTCCCGCACTGCCCGCCGTCCTCGCCAGCGCGACGATGGAGGACTTTCTTCCCAAGGCCGGCGTCGGCGTATTTGCCGAGCCCTTTGATGCCGAACGCGAGCGCCTCTACCTTGAATTTCCCGTACCCGCCGACAGGGAGTTCTATCAGCTGGCCTTTCCGGAGTGAGGGCGAGGTGACACCAAGGCCTCGCCGCCCTAATTCGTGACGATGACGGGAACGACGGTGGCGGCGACGAGGGCGGCCTGGATGGCTTCGATGGCCTCGCCGGTGGCGGCCCCGGCCAATTCTCCCCTGGTCAGGCGTTCGATGCGGTCCTCTTTGCTCTTCACCTTGTCCTTGCCGAAGGTGATCTTGAGGAGATCCGCCTGCCGCGCGAGGGAGAGAAGAATGACGGTGCGCGGCGGCTCGTCCCCCTCCCTCTCGAAAACGGCCTTGTACAGCCGGTCGATGACGGCCTCCTCGGGGCCGGGATCGATCTCCGGATACACCTTGCGCGTGAAGAGAAAAAGGACCTTGTCCTCGTCGGCCCGGAGAATCCCTTTTTCGCAAAGGCCCCTTGCGACCTTGTCCTTCAGGTTCCGGATCTCGGCGAGGCGGGACACCCAGTCCTGAATGGTCGCCGGGCGCCGGGCTTCATGGATTTCGGTCAGGGCCTCGTCCACGACGGCGTCCCCCGTCGGCGTTGTCTCCAGAACCTCGATGAGCTTCTTTTTCTGTTCCCGAACGGCGATTTTGCCGGAGAGGAGAAGCTCGGAAAGAACGGCCCCGGCGATGACGTATTCCACGTTGTCGGTGGCGAGCGTCCCTTTGTGATCGCGGAGGGCGAGGAGCATCAGCTCCTCGTGCAGGAAGAGGTCAGAAATTGTTTTCATGTAGAAATCGGTGAAGCGGAGGCCGTCCGGTCCAGTTGCGGGGCCCGGTTTTTTCCGGAACCGTAGCAACCAAGGTCGTCGCAGTTGATGAGGATGATGTTCGGGCGTACGGGCATGTCCGTATGCCAGGGCCCGACGGAAAAAGATGCAAACGGAAAGGGGCCCCCTTACCTCAGTCAAAACGCCGATGGAAGGCCTCGCGTTGCTCCGTGGTGCCCAGCATGAGGAGCTTTTCGCCCGCCAACCGGGGTTTGACGGTTGTACGAAAATGTACTTGCCTATCGATAAGATGAACCGAGAGCAGGCCAATGTGGATTCCACCGGAAAGCCGCCGGTTAAAGTGCTGGAAGGTCGCCATCACTCCGGTTTGCATAAATGGGAACGATTTGATCGCTTGCAGCGGAGCCTGCGTCCGCTTCGCAAAGGCAGGCACCCCAAAAAGGGCATCCATTATGGAGCCGGGTGAACCGCGCGATCCGGAATCCGGAGACCTGTTGAAGATCTGCAGGACCCTGAATGAAAAGAGGGCCCGCTATATCGTTATCGGTGGCATGGCCGTTGTCTACCATGGTTTCCACCGCGGAACCGAGGCTATCGACCTGCTCGTGGATCGGACTGCAGAAAACATCGCCCGCTTGAAGGAGTCCCTTTCGGTCCTGCCTGACAATGCGGTTGCTGAGATGCGCGATACGGATCTGGAAACTTATGGAACGGTCCGCATTGCTGACGAAGTCGTGGTCGACCTGATGGCCAGCGCTTGCGGCGTCGATTTCTCCGAAGCTCGGCATATGGTCGTCGAGGCGGAAATCGAGGGAACCCGGATTCCATTTGCGAGCCTGCAACTTCTTCTGAAAACAAAGCAGACCGTTCGTGAGAAAGATCAAATTGACCGCTTGTTCCTGCAGCGCCTGATCGCTTCGAAGGATCTGGATTGAAATGGGGATCCAAGGCCCCGGATCGTCCTGTTTCAGCGCTCGACGGAAAAAGATGCAAACGGAAAGGGGCCCCCTTCCCTCAGTCAAAACGCTGATGGAAGGCCTCGCGTTGCTCCGTGGTACCCAGCATGAGGAGCTTTTCGCCCGCCTTCAACACCGTCGAAGCGGCGGGATTGGTATTGGTGCTTTCCTTCTCCTCTATGGCGATCACGACCAGGCCGGTTTGCGCCCCGATGCCACTCTGCGCGAGGGTCTTGCCCTGCAGGCGCTGCGGGACCTCAACCGAGAAAAACTCCGATCCTTCCCCCACCATAACCGGTTCGCGTCCCAGCAAATAGGCCATGATGAATTCGCATCCAAGGGAGGCATAACTGAGGACGAAGTCCGCCCCGGCGCGGTAAATGGCCTCGATGTTGCGCTCGCGGGTGACGCGGCTGACAACATTCAGACGCGGACGCAGGCGGCGGCAGTAAACGGCGAGATGGATGTTCTGGGCGTCGTCGTTCGTGGTCAAGGCCACCGCGCTGACCTGCTGGATGCCGGCGCGCTCAAGGGTGGCCCGGTCCGCCGCGTTGCCGATGACAAGCTCGTCGCAGTAGGGCTCGAGGAATTCCCTCAGGGACGCGTCCCTCTCCAGCAAACGCACACGAATGCCGCGTTCCTTCAGGGCATGGGCCGTCGAGATCCCGACCTTGCCGCCGCCGATGACCAGGACCTCGTGATCCGGGTTGGCGTCCTGCCCCAGCAGTTCATTGAGACGCTCCACCTGATGCTCCGTACCCACCGCCACCGGCACGCAGGTCGCATCCAGCGGCTGGTCCGGGTGGATGGGGCGGAGGCGCCCGTCCTGCCACACGCCGACGACATTGACCCCCGTCTTTTCGCGGAGGCCGGTCTCGCGGAGGCTGACCCCGGCGAGGCGGGTGTCGTGGACGAGGAACTCGACGATGCGCAGGTCCTTGAAGCGGCCGACCTCGTGGGCGGAGCCCACCCCGGCACTCACGCGCGTGGCGAGGTGCTCCCCGAGCCGCTGCTTCAAGGGCAGCGGATAGGTCGCGCCGCTGAGGCTGAAAATATCGAGGGAATCCGCCTCTTCGGCAATCGCGATGATGGGCAGCTTGTCGTTCAGCGAACGGACGGTAAGGAGGATGTTCGTGTTCGTCGAATCCTCCCCGTTGGCGAGCAAGAGGCGCGCGCACTCGACATTGACCGCACGATAGGTCCGGGGGTCGTCCACCTCTCCGGCGACCACGCTCACCCCCTCCTGCCGCAACTGCGTCGCGACCGCCGGATCCGGCTCAAGGACGACATAGGGAATGCCGTTGAGTTTCAATTTCCGGATGAGCCCGTTTGTAATGGAATCCTGGTGACAAATGACGACGTGCCCCTCCATCTGATCGGAAAGACGCCGCGGCGCCTTGGCCCGCAGTTGCGCCTCCAGCCAGGGGGCGTAGAAATAACGGATGAAGGCAAAGGGCAGCATGATGAGCAGAAGGAGAACGCCCGATACCAGCACGAGGATGCTGAAAGCCCGGCCGATATCGGTGTGAAAGGTGATGTCCCCGAAGCCGAGGGTGCTCATCACCGTCAAGGTCCAGTAGAGTCCGGTCAGCCAGGAATGCTGCTGCTGTTCGTACACCTCCATGATGACGTGGAAGAGCACCGAATAGACCGTGATGACCGCGAAGAGAAAGAGCGCGTACGCCCGCAGGGCCCCGAGGCTGATCCGCGTCTGACGGTCGCTGAGGAAATAGGTGAATTGCGAGACGAGGAATTTCATGGAGTCCGGGGGTCCGACACGCTCATGTCCGCCATGAGCCCGAAGTCTGCCCGCGAGCCCGACGCCATCAAGCCGATTTAGCATTGCCTTTCCGGTGAAGGCAGAAAATTTAGTCAAAAATGAACGCCTTATTTTCCTTCTTTTTCCGGGCATGGGTCCCCACGCTTTTTCTTCTCACCTTTCACCCGTTGCCGGGCCAGATAGCGGCCGGATTGTATGTCGGCACCTTTTCGGGACAGGAGATGGGCGACTTTGTTGTCGCCGTGGACGGTTACACCGCCTACGTTGCCCTATATAACGAGTCTTCCGGCGAAAGCTACGCGACCTCGACCACCGTTGACACGAGCGGCCGCTTCAACGTATGGGTCGGCAATGGAACGGCTTCGGGACGTTTCAGCCAGACCGGCCTTTCCGGAACCGCTCCCGGAGTGACCTTCACCGCCAGACGCGTTCGTCCCGAAGGCGTCCACGGTTCGCGCGCGGGCTTCTTCACAGGCACTTTTTCCGGAAGCATCGAGGGCGAGGTGTACGCGGCCCTCCTTCCCGATGGACGTTTCTGGTTCCTCAGCGAATCGCGTTATGGTTCGGAAGGCGGCAAAGGCCGGTTGAGTTTCAACGGCGACTTAAGCACCACTTCGTACCTTGGAACGCGCATTTCCGGTTCAGGATCGGGAAATCGTCTCAGTGGCACATGGCGGGGGAGCGGGGGACAAGGGACCTTTCAAGCGACGAAAAGGATCGGGCTGAGTTCATTTCTCGATCTTGTCCCCTTCGCGACCGAGAAGCGCTCCGGCTCATGGGGAAAAAGCCCGTGGCTGGGCTGGTTCGCCGAAATCGCCTATCCCTACATCTGGCACCAGGATCATGGCTGGTGGTATATTCTCGGCGGGGATCCGTTTGGAACATGGGTCTATGAGCGCCATCTTGGCAGCTGTTACCTGTCCGAGTGGCAATACCCGTGGCTCTACAGTTCCGGCAAAGGAAAATGGCTCTATTATGAAAGGGGCACCAACGCCCCCCGCTGGTTCCGGGATGGTCCGGGATGGCTCGAAATTCCCCGCGGGTGAACGCAAGGGGTAAAGTCGGCGGAGGCTACGTCCGGGGCGAGGCTAAGCGCCGGAGGAGGATCCTACATTTCAGGGTGGAGGCGGCGCCAAATTTCCTTTTTCGTGACGTCCAATGCTGGAACCGCCCACCACAAGCACCCAGGAGGACCCCGGCGAAGTGGGTCTTGTCCAGTGGAAGGATTTCCACTGGCCGCACAGCTTCACCTGTGACTCCGGGGATACCCTCCCGGAGCTGACTCTGCGCTACGAGACTTACGGACAGCTGAACAGCCGCCGCAACAACGCCATTCTCGTCTGCCACGCCCTCAGCGGGGATCACCACTGCGCGGGCATCCACGACCTCAAGGACCGCAAAGCGGGCTGGTGGAACAATATCATCGGCCCCGGCAAGCCTCTGGACACCAACCGCTTCTTCGTCATCTGCAGCAACTGCCTCGGGGGTTGCCAGGGCTCGACCGGGCCCGCGAGCAACAACCCGGAGACCGGGCGCCCCTACCATCTCGATTTTCCCCTTGTCACGATCGGCGACATGGTCCGCGCCCAGCATCTGCTCCTGACGGAAGGGCTCGGGATCCATGAGCTGGCGGCGGTGATCGGCGGCTCCATGGGCGGCATGCAGGTGCTGCAATGGGGGATCGCCTTCCCCGGCTTTGTAAAAAAACTCCTCCCGCTGGCCACCACCGCCCGCCAGAACGCGCAGGCCATCGCCTTCAACGAAGTGGGCCGCCTCGCCATCATGCAGGACCCGGCATGGAACAACGGACGATACGCGGAAGACGAAGGCCCGGATGTGGGTCTTGCCGTCGCCCGCATGATGGCGCACATCACCTATCTCAGCGACGCCGGGCTGCAGGAGAAATTCGGTCGTGACCGGGTCACGACAAAGAAGGCCGCCCGTCAGCTTTTCGACGCGGAATTCGAGGTGGAGAGCTACCTCCGCTACCAGGGCCAGTCCTTCATCAACCGTTTTGACGCCAATTCCTACCTTTATCTCACCAAGGCCCTCGACCGTTTCGACCTTTACGGGGCGGAAGAGCGTATGGAAGAGCAACTACAGGCGGTGGCGGCGGAGACTCTCGTTGTCGGCTTCACCAGCGACTGGCTCTTTCCTACCGCGCAGAACCGCGCCATCGTCCACGCCCTGCTCCGCTGCGGCAAACGTGCCTCCTACGCCGAAGTGGACATGTCCCTCGGTCACGACAGCTTCCTCGTCCACGCTCCCGAGCTGTACAAGCTGGTCACCGCCTTCCTGAAAGCCTGAGCGGACGGGCTCCTCCTCAAGGCTCGGGAAAGATCCGTATGCGATAGAAATCCGGGGATCCCGCCCCCGGTTCGGCGATCGGAAATTCGAGCTCGCCTCCTGTGCCCGGGACCGCTTCCCCATGGGCCTCCCAGCTCCCCGCCTCCATGGTCGGGGACTGCTCCAGTTGGTAGGCCCAGCCCGTTCGGGAGCGCGCCCGTAGCTCCGGGGATCCCGCCCCGCCGCGATGCGTCCGGAGCAGATCGGGGGCAAGTTCGCCGATGGCGGGCGCGCGCGTCGTGCCGCCCTGGTGATCGCCCGTTGGCAATGGCACCGTGAAGGCGGTCGGCTCCGCACCCGGTACCGCATCCGTGCCTTCGAGGGGGCGGTTCAAGGTCAAGGTGACGGTACCGGCCTCGTACAGCGGATCGGCGGCATAAAAATCGTAGAGCCCGTCGCCCTCCCGCAGCAGGACCAAGGCCTGCCTGTCGCTGGCAACGGTCATGCCCCCGGGGAGGAGAACCGGTTCCTCCCCGCGGAGGAATACGATTCCGGTGCGTCCGCTGCCCGGATGCCGCACCACGAGGGCACGGGTATCCCTGCGCAGTATTTCCACTCCGGGTTCGGCGGCAACGGCCTGCGCGGCAGCGGCGTCCACGGCCGGAAAAGCGAAATAGGCATACGAGGCCCCGTCGGGCCGGACGCCGTGATCGAGGCCCAGCGTAAAGACCTCCCTTGAAAAAAGCGTGTCGCTTCCGGTTCCGATCTCGCTCCAGCGTCCGCTCACGATTTGTCGTTGCAAATTCACGACATCGTTTCCTGCCGGGATAAAATAGCCGATGCCTCCCTGCCATGCCCAGCCGGAACCGTCCCATTGAAGGTCGCCTTCTTCCGGAATCCCGCCCGCATCCCCGCCGTGGCCATAGCGCGCCTCCGTCGAGGCGAGGGCCTGGTTCAGGGTCGTGAACACCGGAGCGGTGGACTCCGGGGCGCGAAGGTCGCTTCCGAGCGCGACCACGATGCCGTCGAAAAGGAACCATGCCTTCCAGCCACGCAGGCCATCGTGCTCGAGGCGCATCGCGGCGACGGCGGCGGTACCGTCGGTCACCGCACCGGCGAACCGGTTCCGCCCGCGGACACCCCAGTCCGTTTCCGGACTTGTCGTCCCGTCCTGTTCGGCCGTGATCCCGGGCAGCCGTTCGTAGTTCCACAGGGGCTGGATGCCGTCGTATTCGTTTCCGTGCACGAGAAGAAAATTCACCCCGTCGCCGAAATAACGGTTCTTCAGCCCCTGCCCGCCGCCGCTTTCATTGTATTCATTCCGCTGCGACACCATGCGCACGGAGGTGTAGAAACCCGGCTGCTGCATGCTGACGAAACCGGCCGTCCAAAGGGAGCGGACGCCACCGCCCGTCGTGGCATCGTCTCCGGCGATCTCATCGCGAAGGGCTTCCAGTTCGGCGCCGCGCGTGGAACCGAGAGCGAGCAGGCGGTCAATATCGTCGAGAAAAGCCGCTCCCTGGCGGTGGGATCCCTCCCGGGCCAAAGCCCGACCCATGGCGTTGTAGTCCAGCCAGTCGCCGTGGACCAGCGCGGCCACCCCTTCAAGGAGCAGCGTCTCCGCAAAGACCATCCCCGCTTCGCCAAGATCCCACGGGGTCCCCCGCAGCAGAGCCATGCCATGCAATCCCGACCGCAGGTGTTCGTGGCCGTAGGTGCCGTTGTACAACTGCGGTCCGTGCGCCATGAGGGCCCCGTCCACCCGCAGACCGTCCGCCTCCGAGGAGGAGGATTGGATCGCCAGCGCCGCTCCGAAGCCTTCCTCTCGCAGCGTATCGATCCTCGCAATCGATTCTTCGTGAATCGCCCCTTGCAGCGCAAAGTAGCTCATGTCGGCAAGGTTCGCTCCGCCGCCGCGGGGGTCGACAAGGAGTTCGTCGTGGACACGCGAGTAATACGCCAGCAAGCGGGAATGAACCTCCCCGTGCGCCGCCTCGAGTTCCTCTCCCACGGTGTTGAGGATGGGCGCGAGTCGCCGCGGGAAACCGATCATCCGCCACCACCAGTTGCCATCCGTGAAATCCTCCCGCAACCACCAGTCGAGGCCATCGGCGAGGTCCGCCAGCAAAGCGGCATCCGCGGCGCCGGCATCCGCCGTCTGCCGGTACCACCAGGCCATGTCCGTGAGCCGTTCCAGGTGTTCCTCATAGGCATCTGTTCCCCCGTAGCCGAGGTCCGCGAACGTCCCCGCCGCTTCCAGTTGCGCGAGGATCCCCGCCACCTCGCCCGCCGACGATGAACCCCCGTATTCCGCCGCAAGGCGCTCCTTCAGCACCGCCAACGCCTCCCCTTCCGTCATCGCCGTCCCCGAAACAACCCCGCCGAACCCGGTCATCCCCAGCCAGCCAAGGCACCCCGCCACACGAATCCGCATCAACCCCCTCCCGCGTCCGCTCCTGATCATGAATCCTCAGAAACCGCTCTGCAGTTTGAGTCAATAAAATTTGTTCAAAATTGGCTTTATTTAACTTTACCGATTAATTATCGTCCATCCCATGAATCCCTCTTGGAAGCCTTCCGCTCTTCTGCTTTCCGCCCTTTTGGGGGCCTGCACCCTCCTTCTTGCGGATTCCCCCTTCGCCCTTTTCGAGAACGGTTCCGTCCCGGCAAACTGGACGACCAGCGACGGCGGCGGATTGGCCGTGGTCACTTCACCCCGTCTGCAGGGGGACCGCTCCCTCCGCTGGGAGTGGACGGGCAGCGGGGATTTCCTCCGCTACGAAGGCCCCCTCGGCGATCCCACCGGTTATGTCAGCAGCTTCAGCTTCTGGGTCCACCTCGAGGAGGCCTTGCCGACCACGTCCCTCCGGGTGGAATTCCTGGAAAGCGGGACCGTCGCGACCGCGTTTTCCTTCGGCCTTGATTTCACCGGCTGGCGGACCGGGTTCATTCCCTACCGCGACATGGAAGGCGATGTTCCCTCTTCCTACGACGCCCTGCGGATTTCCCTCGAAGGGACGGAGGTCCCGACCGGCGGACGAATGCATTTCGACCAGTTTGTCTTCGCACGGGAAATGGATTCGCGCCACCAGTACGCGGACGCGCAGGCACCCTTCGTACGCGCGGGCATGGACAAAAACCACTGGGAGCCCCTCCTTTCCGAGCGCAACCGTACGCCGGGCCCGGTGTACACCGCTTCGCCGGAAGAGATCACGGCTGCGGAGGAACTCGCCGCTTCCTACCAGGAGCGCCTTGTCGGCAACGGGAGCGTATCGGAATCCGAGGTCGCATGGGCGGAGGAAGAGCTGCGTTCCTTTGGCATCGAGGAAGTGGATGGCAAGGTCCGCGGGAACCACATCTTCTACAACAGTTACCCGAAAATGGCCTATCCCCCGGACCTGCGCGCGGTCGTGGAAAACGCCGGATGGCGCCACGACTTCCGAGAATTCGGCGGGCTTCTGCTCACCATCGCCCGGAATTTCCATCACGCGGAAGAACCCGCCCAGCGGAAACGCCTTCGGAACGTTTTCCTTCTCGGGGCGCGCCACCTGCTTAACCAGGGCTGGGCCGACGGCAGCAACCAGGGCTGCATTCATCACTTCGGGTATCAGGCGCGCGAATACTTCAAGGCGCATTTCCTCATGCGCGACGCGCTCGCCGAAGCGGGCCTTGTCGAGGAATGCCGCGCCGCCGTGCAATGGTACACCCGCGCGGGTCAGCTCCTCGGGCCGGAGATGCATCCGAACCTCGATTATTACCACACGATCAGCGAAGGGCAGCTTCTCGGCCTTCTCATGGAGGAGGACCCCTCCCTGCGGGCGCGGTGGGTGAAGGCCTTCCGCGATGCCCTCTCCGCAAGCCTCGCCACGGTGGAACCCGGGGACGGCCTCGGTCTTAAACCGGACGGCACCGCGTTTCACCACAACGGCCATTATCCCGCCTACGCCGTCGGGGCCTTTTCCACTCTCGGCGATATCATCGACGAGTTGCGGGAGACTCCGTTTGTCCTCACGCAGAACGCTCACACCGCCTTGCGGCGCGCCGTCCTCGCCATGCGGATTTATTCCCAGGAAAAGGATTGGCCCATCGGCCTGAGCGGGCGTCACCCCTTCAGCGGCAGCATCGCCGGCCAGCGGGACACCTTCGCCGCCCTTGCCGCCTATCCCCACCCGGAGACGGGCGCAACGCCGGATCCGGAAGTGGCCGCCGCTTACATGAGGCTCTGGGGCTACCCCGGCGGCGCTCTCGGCGCGGAGGTGGCCAAGGCGGGCATACAGGCCGAATCCCTTTCCGGCATGTGGAGCTTTCCCTTCGCCGCCCACGCCGTCGCCCGCCAGCCGGGATGGATGGTCAGCATGAAAGGCTACAGCCGGTATGTCTGGTCGTCGGAGATCTACACGCGCGACAACCGCTACGGTCGCTACCAGAGCAACGGCGCCGTCGAGATCCTTCATGAAGGGGGAC
>JAAAOD010000198.1 GCA_009908535.1 Verrucomicrobiota bacterium | reverse complement strand
GGGGGTGTTGGGGGAGGAAAAGTCCTTGACGCAGGATAGTTTCCACAACAGCTTACTCGGCTTTCCTCAGTATACGCGACCCGAGGAATTTGAGGGGAAGCGGGTGCCCGAGGTCCTACTATCCGGCCATCATGGCGAGATCGAACGCTGGCGCAACGCGCGGGCGTTGGAAAAAACCAGGGAGCGGCGACCAGATTTACTTTAGAACAGGAAATGGAACAATGAACGCGGTTATCAAAGAAATCACGCAAGAGCAGATCCAACCGGACCGTTCGGCCTTCAAAGTCGGGGACGGGGTCAAGGTGCACACGCGGGTGCGCGAGGGAAACAAGGAACGGATCCAGATATTTTCCGGAATCGTCATCGCGCGTAAGGGGAGCGGTATTCACGAAACCTTCACGGTCCGGCGGATCAGTTTCGGGGAGGGCGTGGAACGGGTCTTTCCCGTGCACAGCCCGAGCATCGAAAAGATTGAAGTCGACCGCGAATCCGTGCGCATGCGGGCCCGTATGTACTACCTCCGCGAGCGCATCGGCAAGGCCGCCAACAAGGTGAAGGAAAAGCGCGTCTTCGAGTCGCAGAAGCCCTGACCGGTCTCATCGCCCCGCCTCCTCCTTTTGCCGGCAGTCGGTTCCAACTTACTGCCGGCTTTTTGTTGCTGGTTTCAAAGGCGCGGGTAGGGTAGTGGGATGCGGCGTATACTGAAGTTTCTCTTCAATCTTGTCCTCGCCTTCCTCGCGGTGGGCATCACTTTTGTGGTGATTTTCTTTTTCAATGCCGGTTGGCAGCAGTCCATGGTGGAACGGTTGATGGCGGAGGATCCCCAGCGCCAGTGGCAGGTGGAGTCGGTCCGCCTTGGTCCGACAGAAGTCAGCCTCGGGGGCCTGTTCGTTCTCGACAGCGCAGTGGGGGCCGAAGTGGATACCGTTCTGCTGAAGGGGCCTTTCTGGAGCAGTCCCCTGCGGCAGGAAGTAAAGGTGAGCAGTGGGCTGCTCAGCGGCCTCTTTCTTGATTTAAGCGAAGTGAAAATCGGCGACCTGACTTCCCGTGACTGGCAGGAATTCGTCCAGCGCGTAGCGAAGGACGAGGCCTTCTGGGAAGAGCGGATCGACCTTGTCTTGAGCAAGCTCGAGGCCGGCGGTTGGGAGATCCGGATCGAGGATGTGGAAATCCGGGGCGAGACCCTTCTCCCCGGCGGGATGATGGTCCCCCTTGAATGGCGGATCATCGAGGCCGGCAGCGCGGAGGACGCTGTCATTGACCTCGAGCCTCTTGCTGGTGAGGAAGTCGATGATGGGCAACTGCTGTAATCCCGCTTTCAAGAAATGAATCGCATGGATGCCCGCATCTCTCCCGGCGCTCGCCACGATCCTTTCTGTTTTCATTCAGGCCTGATTCAGTTGGTCCAGGAATTTTCCACGTCATGACCGGACCGGCCTCTATTTATGATGAGCTCCTCCTGCGGCATCACCGCAACCCGTGCGGCTACGGAATTCCCGATCACTGCACCCATTCTGCCAACGGTCGCAATCCTCGTTGTGGCGACGAAGTGACGGTGGCCCTGTGCATCGAGGAGGAGCGGATTGTCGAAGCCGCATTCGAGGCGCAGGCCTGCGCGGTGACGCGCTCTGCTGCCTCCCTCATGATACAGTGTATCCGGAATCTCACGACAGCGGAGGCTGCCGGGACCGCGCGTGCGCTGGAGGCCTTTTTCCTTTCTCCTGTGAAGGAGGCACCGGCGGAACTTCTTCAAGGCGAAATGGCCGCCTTTATCCGGTTGCGTGCACGCGCGGAGCGGAAAGACTGCGCCCTTCTGCCGTGGCGGGCCCTGCTCGCTGCCCTGCCGGGGAGCTAGGGGAGACTACCCCTCTTTCCCGGTCTGCCGGTGGGCCTGGATGTTCAGTTCAATGTCGACATTCTTTCCCACGGCGGGGGTGCCGTACCCCATCCCCCACTCCGTGCGGTCGATGGTGGCAGTGCCTTCCCAGCCCGAGCGGAGTTGACCGCGCCCTTCCACTTCCCCGAGAAAGGTAACGTCGAGGGTGATGGGTTTCACCTTTCCCAGCATCTGCAGGTCGCCGGTAACGCGGTACTTGTTTCCGCCCATGGCCTCCCATTCCGTACTGGTGAACTTGATGGAGGGGAAGCGGCTGGATGCAAAGAAGTCCTCGTTCTGCAGGTGCGCGTCCCGGTCCTCGTTCCGGGTGTCGACGCTGGCCACCTTGATGCTGGCGAAGGCCTTGCTGTTGGCGGGGTTTTCCTTGTCGAAGTGGATTTCCCCGTCGAAGACCTCGAAAATGCCGGGCACTTTGTTGATGAAGTGCCGGATCTTGAAGGAAATCCCGGAATGGACGGGATCGATTTTGTAGACGGCGACTTCCGCCATAGTCGCGGAAGTGGCGGTGATGGTGACAAGGAGAAGGAGGGAGAGGAGGCGTGATTTCATGGGAAAGAGCGTACCCATGCCCACCTAAATATCCAGAGCGGCGCGCAAGTTTTCCCTTCCTTCACCGGTCAGGAGGACATGGTAGGCTTCGTCCGAGGCCCAGCTGGCCCAGGCGCTGTCGCTTTCCCCTTCGCCGAGGACCGGTTGCCGGGGCACCCGCAGCTCGGGGAAAGCGCGCTTTTCGAAGGTGTAGAGGTGCATCTTCCCGTGCTCCCGGGTATTAAAGCAAATAACGGAGACGGAGGAGCCACGGACGGAAAAGATCTGGCAGGCGAAGGATTCCTCCCACGAAAACCGTGCCGGGAGCGTTTTCGGCGGCGTCGCCCCGTGCTTTTCGATGTAGTTCACGAGGGCGGCTTTCTGGTTGCTGCGGAAGGAGGGCTGCAGGGACTGGTGCAACTCGCGGGCGGTTTGCGCCACCGCGACCGGATCCTCGGCGGACTCTCCCGCGGGTGGGTTCCAGAAGGTGAAGGAGAGGGCGAGGAAGATGACAATGGCGGCCGCGGATGCAAAGACCGCCGGATGCAGCCAGCGCACCAGCCCGGAAGTTTCGGGCGCCGCCGCCGCGGGTCCGGCCCTTTCCTCAACTTCGGGTTCCGCAGCGCTGAGAATACGTTCCCTGAGATTGTCGGGAACGGGAATTTCCTGCAGCGCCGCGCGGACAGCCCCGTCGAAGGCGCGCTGTTCTTCCAGCCAGCACTGCAGCTCCGGATCCTGCTGCGACTTTTCAAGGGCGTACCGCACGTCGGGATCGTCCTCGAGGCCTTCCCCGGGGCGATAGGCGAGCAGGATTTCCTTGATGCGGGCCTTGTTCATGGAATCGGCTATAGGAGTAGCGAGCGAGGGGTTTATTTCCGAAGATTCGCGGAAAGGCGGGATTTCAGCTGTTCTTTTCCCCGCGAAAGCCGCGACATGACCGTTCCGATAGGAATCTCGAGAAGTTCCGCGATCTCCTTGTAGGCCAGATCCTCCATGTAGAAAAGGATAAGCGGCTCGCGGTACTGGGGTTCGAGGGTGTGCAGGAACTCGACCGCTTCCTTTGCCTCGAGCTGACGGAGCGAATCCACCGGCAGGGGATCTTCGTTCTCCTCGAGAATCTCCTGGTCGACGGGTGCGGTGGTCTTGTCGCGGCGGGCTTTGCGGAGGAACTCGCGGTAGAGGGTTGTGAACAACCAGGACTTGATCTTTCCCTCATCGCGAACGGAGTCGCCTTTTCTGGCGTAAATCAAAAAGGTCTGTTGAGTTAAATCCCCGGCGTCCTCCGCGTTTTTACTGAGGGAATAGGCAAACCTGTACAAAGGGGCATAGTAGTCCGTGACCAGCGATTCAAAGGTGGATGCGGGAGCCTCGGTCATGGCGGAATTTAAAGGATAAGCATGGCATCCCCATAGCTGTAAAACCGATAATTCTTCTTGAGGGCAGCCTTGTAGATCTGCTTGAGCCAGCCGATCCCGTCGGTGGTTCCCGGGCTGAGAAAAGCACTGACAAGGCAGAGAAGGGAGGATTTCGGCAGATGAAAATTCGTAAGAAGGGCGTCCGTGCGGAAAAACTCGGGCGGATAGAGGTAGATCTCGGCGTACTTCCGGAAGGGTTCGCCGGAGGCCGCCGGATCCTTTCGCGTGGCAAGGTGGTAATCCTCGATGGCTCGCAGCGAGGTGGTCCCGACCGCCAGTTTCAGGTCCCCCTCGTTACCGTCGAGGACGGCCCGGGTGCTGGCCGGGATTTCATAGAATTCCTCGTGCAGCTCGTGATCCTCGATCTGTTGCGTCTTGATCGGCTGAAAAGTTCCCAGGCCGACGTGCAGGCTGAGGTCGTGGAAACGGTGACCGTTCTGCAGGAGGCGTTCCATGACCGGTTCGGTGAAATGGAGGCCGGCCGTCGGCGCGGCGGCCGCAAAAGGTTGCGAGGGATCGGCGTAGATGGTCTGGTAGCGTTCCTCATCAAGGCTGCGGCGCGGATCCCCGGGCAGGCGTTCAATATAGGGAGGCAGGGGCATTTCCCCCCGGTCGGAGGACATGGCGGAGACGGTCGCATGGTTCTGCAGGGCAAATCCGACAAGAGCGGTTCCGTCGTCTTTTTTTGCGAGGACCTTCGCCTCGTAACAGTCGCTGTCGTGGAAAGAGGCGCCGACCGGTAAACGCTTCCCCGGGCGCAAAAGGCACCACCACCGGGTTTCGGGGCTTTCTTCGTGGGGGCGTAAAAGGAGGCATTCCACCTTGCCCCCGCCTTCGCGCCGAGCGTGGAGACGCGCTTTCAGGACCATGACGGTATTGCGGAAAAAGCGGGTATTGCGGGTTAGGAGGTCCGGTAGCTCGCGGAAAAGATGATCGGCGACCTGACCCGTGGCCCGGTTGACGAACAACAGCCTCGATTCATCCCGCTTGTCAGCGGGAACCTGCGCGATGGCGGAGCTGGGCAGCTCGTAGTCGAAGTTAGCCGTTTCCACTTCGCCAAGGTGGGTCAGGGGATGAACCCTTGCAAGTTTTCAGGAACGGAATCCCGCCCTACCGCTTATGGCCAGGCGCGGGTTCAGGAGCTCCGGGTAGTTGACCGGCGGTAGAAAAGGGTTGACCCCCGGTTCGCTCCATCGTGATTTCCTCGCCTGCGCGGAGCCCTTGCAGGCCCCGCCTGCCTCAACTCCAACCCCCTCCACATTATGAGCGACGACCGCATGGAATCCGTCCTGAAGGAAGAGCGCGTCTTTCCACCGCCTCCGTCTTTTGCCGCGAACGCCCTCATTGGCGATATGGAAACCTACCGCCGTGAACACCGGCGGAGCCTTGAGGATCCGGATGGCTTCTGGGCCGAAGCGGCGGGCGAGCTCGACTGGTTCCGCCCGTGGGAGCGTGTCTTTGACGGATCGGAGGCCCCCTTCTTCCAGTGGTTCGTGGGGGGGAAGCTGAATATCTGCCACAACGCCGTGGACCGCTGGGCGGACGGGGAGAAGCGGGACACGCCGGCCATCCTCTGGGAGGGGGAACCGGGCGATCAGCGGCAGTTGACCTACGGGGAATTGAAGACGGAGGTCAGCCGTTTTGCCAATGTTCTCAAAAGCCTTGGTATTCACAAAGGGGATACGGTGGCGATCTACCTGCCCATGACGCCGGAGCTGGCCATCGCCGTTCTCGCCTGCGCGCGCATCGGGGCCATCCATTCCGTCATTTTCGCCGGTTTCAGCGCGGATTCGATCAAGGACCGTGTCCTCGACGCTGATTCGAAAATGGTCATCACCGGCGACGGTGGCTGGCGCCGGGGTTCCGTGCTGCCGCTCAAGAGTGTCGTCGATGAGGGCGTGGAGGCATGCGCTTGCGTGGACAAGGTCCTTGTCGTGCCCCGCAACCCCGGCGGCGAGCGCATGGCCTGCGAAATGCGGCCCGGCCGCGATTTCTGGTACGACGAGGTGGTGGCCGGGGTCTCGGACGAATGCCCCTGCGAGGAGATGGACGCCGAGGACATGCTTTTCCTGCTCTACACCAGCGGGTCGACCGGCAAGCCGAAAGGGATCATGCACACTGTCGGCGGTTACAGTGTCTATACGTACCTGACTTCCAAATACGTTTTTGACCTCAAGCCGGAGGATATCTACTGGTGCTCCGCCGACATCGGCTGGATCACCGGCCATTCCTACATCGTCTACGGCCCGCTGCAGAACGGGGCCACCGTCTTGATGTACGAGGGCGCGCCGAACCACCCCGAGCCCGACCGCTTCTGGGACATTGTCGACCGCTACAAGGTATCCATTTTCTACACCGCTCCCACCGCCATCCGCGCCTTCATGAAGTGGGGGGACGACTGGGTGGAAAAGCACGATTTGAGCAGCCTCCGCCTTCTCGGAACGGTGGGCGAGCCGATCAACCCGGAAGCCTGGATGTGGTATCACCGCATGATCGGCAAGGAGCGCTGCCCCATCGTCGACACATGGTGGCAGACGGAAACCGGTGGCATTCTCCTCACCCCGCTTCCCGGCGTGACGCCGACCAAGCCCGGTTCGGCCACGCTTCCCTTCTTCGGGGTCGACGCCGCCGTCCTCGATCCGGAGGGCAACGAGGTGGATGCCGGCCTTCTCGCCATCCGTCGTCCCTGGCCGGGCATTCTGCGCGGCATCTGGGGAGACGCGGAGCGATTCAGGAAGACCTACTGGTGCAACTGGGACGGCCGGTATTATTTCCCCGGCGACGGGGCCCGGCGGGACAAGGACGGGTATTTCTGGGTGGTCGGACGCGTCGACGATGTCGTCAACGTCTCCGGTCACCGCATCGGCACGGCGGAACTGGAAAGCGTCTTTGTCGAGCATCCCAACGTCGCCGAAAGCGCGGTCATCGGGGTTCCCCATGAAGTGAAAGGGCAGGGGCTTGTTGCCTTCGTCCTTCTCCGCGGAAGGGATGCCGAGGGCAGCGAGGAACTGCGCGGAGAGTTGAACGATCTTGTCGCGAAGAAGATCGGCAAGTTCGCCCGTCCGGAGAAGATTATCTTTTCGGCCGACCTTCCGAAAACGCGCTCGGGCAAGATCATGCGCCGCCTCCTTCGCGACATCGCCACCGGCCAGGCCCTCGGAAATGTCACCACCCTCGCCGATCCGAGCGTGGTCGACAGCCTGAAGGAAAAGTACCAGGCCTAGGCTTCCACAGGGTAGTGGGATTCCGCTACGGGTAGCGGAAAATCGGCGATGCCGGGTCGGGCGGCGTTGGCGGACGCGCAGGCGCAGGCATAGGCAAGGGCTTCGCGGGGAGGAGTCGCCTCCGCACCGGTCCAGCGGCTGAGCAGGGCGGCGAGAAAGGTGTCACCGCTGCCGGTCGGGGAAATCTCCCTGATGGAAGCGGGATGGAGGGAGAACGGGGATTCGCCATCCGCGGCGATGTGGATCGGCCCCGGCCCGTCGGTCAGGATCCAGTTGCGGACGGGGTATTTCCGTAGGAGCGATGGCAGGTGCCCGCGTACGTCGCTTTTGGCGGTGCAATCCGGCAGAAGGCGGCGTCCCTCCTCCGCATTGATTTTCACGATTTCGGCGGGCAGGCGAGCGAGATCATCGAGGGGAGGTCCGTAGGTATCAAGGGCGAGCCGGGTCCGCGGACTTTCCGCGAGGAGCGCGCGCAGCGGTTCCAGCCAGTCCGGTTGCCAGCCGGGAAGGCTACCGCAGATGGCGAGCCAGGCCGGCTGCATGGATGCGATGTGGGCGCAGGCCTCCGCCCAATCGTCGTCGGCGACAGGCAGGTCCTGCCCGAGAAAGGTGGTTTCGGGTGCGTCCGTTCCGGTTTCGCGCACGACAACCCCCGGACGGAGGCCGCCCGCGAGGGCGAAAAACCGGTGCTCGATGCCGCGTTCCCGCAGCCAGCCGGCGGCGAGGTCCGCGAGGGGCCCGGAGGCGAAGGCCACCGCGTGGGTTTCCTCGCCGAGATGGGCGAGGACGCGGCTGACGTTGATCCCTTTGCCGCCCAACTGGAAGGACATCTCCCGCGCGCGCTGGGTGGTGCCGGACCGCCATTCCGGCATGGAAAAGGTCCACTCCGCGAGCAGGTTGCCGGTCAGGGTGCAGATGTTCATTGAGGTAACGGTACCATCGCGAAGAGGACGCTGGCAAGGGGCCCCGCCGGGAAACGACTTGTCAATCCATGCGGCGATGCGAGAAAGGGAAGGGAATGGAGCCCACCGACCGCATCAAGACCGGCCTGATCGCCTGCGATGTTCTGCAGGTGGAAACCGAAAGGCGCCTTGCCGACATGCCCCGGCCGCCGGAGGAAATCCGTTTTCTGCCGATGGGACGCCACGACACGCCCGATCTCCTGCGCAAAGAACTGCAGGAGGTTGTCGACGAACTGGAGGCGGCGGGTTGTCGGCGGTTGCTCTTTGTCTACGGCCTCTGCAGCAACAGCATCCTCGGGCTGCGGGCGCAAAGGGCGGAAATGATTTTTCCCCGCGCGCACGACTGCATCACGCTTTTCCTCGGCAGCCGCCAACGATACGCCGATGTCCAGCGAAAGGAGCCGGGTACCTACTGGTTCAGCCCCGGCTGGTGCCGGGAGGGACGTGTGCCGGCTCCGGGCTATTTGAAGGAACGGGAGAAGGCGTACCAAGAACAGTTCGACGAGGAGGAGGTCGAGTTCCTGCTCGAAATGGAGCGCGAGCGGTATCGTCACTACACGACCGCCGGTTACACCGACCTTGGTGACGGCGATACGGTGGGGGCGCGCAGAGACGCCGAGGCCGCCGCCACCGAACTTGGAATGAAGTTCGTCCATCATCGCGGGGATGACCGGCTCCTGCACCATCTTTTGAACGGACCATGGCCGGAGGAGGACTTTCTGGTCGTTCCCCCGGGAAAGGAGGCCGTCTTTACCGGGGACGAAAGAATTCTTGCCTGTCGTGACTGTCCTATGGCGGGCAGGAAAGGGAAAGGGTTCGGGAATGGCTGCTGACAACGATTCCTTTGTCGACGTGGTCATCCAAGGCCGCGAGGAAGCGCGGCTGGAGATCCGGCCCCTCTATCGGGAACGGCCGCTTTCGGCCCTGCTGGCCCGCGCTGGCGTCGTCCTGAACACGCGCTGTGGGCAGAAAGGCCTGTGCCGCGGCTGCGAGGTGGTCCGGGCGGACGGGGCGACGGTGAAGTCCTGCCAGGTTCCGGCCAGGGAATTTATCGGCGAACATATCCGCATCCCCGACAAGTCCCTGCTGCAGGAAACGCTCTCCGTCGCGGTGGACTTCCAACCGCGCTGCGGCTTCGATCTGCGTCCGGTCTGCGGCGACGGGGCGGAAGGCTACGGTCTCTGTATCGACATTGGAACGACAACGGTGGTGCTTGCCCTCGTGGAGCTGGAAAACGGCCGCATCGCCGGCCGCAGCAGTGGATACAACGCGCAGGTCCGCATCGGGGAGGATGTGCTCACCCGCATCGAGGCCTGCGCGGAGGCCGGAAAAACCGCCGAAGCGCAGGATCTCCTCCTCAACGGGACGCTTGCCCTCCTCTGGGAGGAACTATCCACGAGCACGAGCGTTTCCCCCGACGCCGTCTCCGCCATGACCGTGGCCGGCAACACCACCATGCTGCACTTCCTCGTCGGCGAAGATCCCACCGCGATGGGCAAGGTGCCGTTTCGACCCGCCTTTACGGAGATGAAGGCCTTGCGGGCATCGGATTTGCCATGGAAAGAAGGTCCGTTCACCGAACGGGAGGATCTCCCGGTGTATTTACTCCCCGGCTACGCGGCCTATGTCGGGGCCGACATCGCCGCCGGTTGGCTGGCCTCCGGGATGGCGGATGCCGAAGGAACGACGCTGCTGCTGGATATCGGCACGAACGGCGAAATCCTTCTCCAGCACGAGGGCCGGCTCACCGGTTGCGCCACCGCCGCCGGACCGGCCTTCGAGGGGACCCAGCTCACATGGGGAACCCGCGCCATTCCCGGTGCGGTAAGCCGTTTGCACGGTGGACTGGGGCGGGATAACGCCCTGACCGTCGAGACCGTCGGCAATCGCAAGGGCCGTGCCGCCGGCTTCTGCGGCTCCGCCTACCTCGACTTCATGGCCCTCGGCATGGAGGCGGGTTTGTTGATGCCGAACGGGCGCTTTGATGCGGAGGCCGCGGCGGCAAAGGGCATCGCTTTGGGAGAGTCGGAATTCGGTCGCTGTTGGTACCTGAATCCGGAGGACCCGGACGGCCCCTCCATCAACGAGGCCGACATCGCCCTGCTGCTGCAGGCCAAGGCGGCCATCGCGGCGGGAATGGAGATCCTGCTCAAGCAGGCGGGGGTACGTCATGGGAAAGTCACTACGCTTTTCCTCGCGGGGGGCTTTGGCCTCAATATCGGGATCGAGAGCGCCGTGCGCTGCGGCCTTCTTGCCGGTTTCCGGCCGGAACAGGTCGAGGTGGTCGGCAACACCTCCCTCGGCGGGGCCTACGTCGGTCTCCTCGACCGCGAACGCCTTGGCCAGCTCACGCGCTCAACCGCCCGAGCCCGCATCATCGAGCTGAACGAGGATCCGGAGTTCGAGGACACCTTTATCGATCATTTAAGCCTCGAAGCGCCGCCATCTCACCGCAAGCCCTCGATCGGACCGGCATAGCCGACCAGTTCGAGGTAGGCGCGGCCGATCTGGTTGCCATCCGCATCGTGGACATTCCCCGCGCCTTCCCAGTAAGTGGTTCCGGGCAGATTCAGCTCCTGGTCCTCGATCACCGGACGGAAGCGGAATTCCGTCGCTGCGCCGCTGCGCGGGTCGATGGTGGCAAGGACCGGCGCATTCGGATACCGCGCCCCGCTGTGCGGGCTTTGCCACACCTGGTCCTTGTTCCATGTGAACCCTTCCACCGCGACGTAGCGAGTTTTCCCTTCCGGGGAGATCCAGATGAGGGCGGAGAAGGGCGAGGGCGTGCCGTCCGCCTCGCGCAGCAGGTAGGCCTTGATTTCCCAGCCGTCGTCGAACTGGATGGCGATCCAGTCCCAGCCTTCGTAGTCCGGATCGAGCTGGCGCGAGGCGATTTCGTGATCCATCCAGCTGCTGCCGGTGACCCTGAATTCCCGCCCGCCAATGCTGACCGTACCGGTTGTATCGATGCGGGTAAAGGAAAGGTAGTAACTGCGCGCCGTCGGATCCGGTCCTTTGCGCGACGTGCCGTCGGGACCGAAACGAACCAGTTCCTTCGCCGGGCGCAGGCGTAGATCCCATGCCACTTCCGACCCCACCGACGCCGTCAGCCGCATCTCCTCGGCGGGGTCGCCCGCACTGTGCAGCCTCCAGTTGCCGTGACGTACGAGGAAATGGTCCGTGGCCGCCCGTGCGTTCCAGCCCGCGCGGTGAAAACGGGACTCGTAGTGAAATTCCTCCGCTCCGGTATCGGTCAGAGCCATGTGCGTGAGATGCAGTTGCGCGTTCGCGAAGGAGCTGCCCGGCGCCGCCGTTTCCGGGCGCCGCGCATAGCGGAAGAAGGTCGCCTGGTAGCCGAAACGGCGCCCGTTTTCCGCGAAGAGGTGCCCTGTCAGGTACCACCATTCGATCTTGTATTCGGGGTGGGCGGCATGGGCGCGGGGAAAAGAGAGTTCCGCGTTTGGCCGGGGCACAAGAAAGCCTTCCTCCGTCCGCTCAGGGATCCCAGGCAGGGCCGGAAGGGCGGGAAGCAGGCAAAGCGTGAATACAATGAAAAACTTCATAGGGCCGTAGCGGGTTTCCAGGTACGCAGGAAGAGCAGGGTGGTCAGGTAGGAAATGAGGAAGGACAGCCCGAGAACGGCGAGGGCCAGCATCCCGGCATCGGCGAGGGAATAAGCGGTATCGAGCGTCCAGCCGAAGGACTGACGGTTGATCACATGGATGAGGACAAGGCCGAGGGCCCCGCCCATCAGCAAGCCGGAGACGAGCCCCGTAAGGGCGACCCCGAGACCCTCCACGGCGGAGGCGCGGGCGATCTCGTGGCGCGACATGCCGAGGGTCCGCTGCAGGGCGATTTCCCGTCCCGTTTCGCGGAGCAGACTGATCAGGCTCAGGGACAGGCCGACAAGGGCCACCAGCAGGGCGATGGCCTGCAGGGCCTTGGTCACGGCAAAGGTCTGATGAAAGAGGGACAGGGCATCGCGCAGGAGTTCCGCATTCCGCCGGATGACCAGTCCCGGATAGGCGGCCTGCAGTTCCTCCTGCAGGGCGCGCAGGTCGGTTCCTTCCACGGTGTAGACAGCGGCGGTATCAAACGCGTCAATACGAAACCATTCCATAAAAGGCGGCAGGTCCACGATAAGCTGCCCGTTGTCGCTGGAATAATCGGCATGGACGCCCCGGATGAAGAGGTCCCGTGGTCCGGAGGGCGTGGGAATGGTCACCGTGTCCCCGGGGGAGAGATTCGTACGCCGGGCGAGGCTCTCGTTCGCGTAGGCCGGAAAGCTTCCTTCGGGGGCCGTCTGTTCGCCCGGACCCTCCAAGAGAAGGAGCTTTTCCGTGGTCGTGCGGCGGAGGGGCAGGCCGGTCAGCCGGGCCGGACGGCCCGCCAACGGTACGCTCACGGAACGGGACCGGTCCAGGATCGCGACTTCCTTCCGGCCTTCGATGGCGGCGAGGATCTCCGCCCGCATGCGCTGGTCGCTCTCATTGCCACGGAAGCCAACGCTGGAAAGAAAGAGATCCCCCTGCAGGCGCTGCTGGAGCCAGCCCGTGATCGTGCTTTCAAAACTCTGGATGAGAAAGGTCATCGAGGCCGCCATCGTGATGGCGACGAAGAAACCCGAGAGGGCCAGCTGGTGGCGGCTGGTGGGTGCCCGCAGGCGGCTGCTTCCCAGGGCGACCGTGGGACGGTTCCTCCCCAGCCGGTGCAGGAGCCGGCCGGCCCATTGCAGGCCCTGCACGGCGAGCAGGGTTCCTCCGACAAGGTACAGAAAGGCGGTGGCGTACCCGGCCACGGGAATTTGCGCGCCGCCCGCGCTCGTGAAGGGCGGCAGAAAGGCGAGGGCGGTGCCGAGCAGCAGGGCCAGCACCCCCACCCACGGATGTTGAAAGACCGGGAAAGGCGGAATGCGCCGCGCAAGGCGCAACTGTTGCGCCGGCGGGGTCTGGGCGGCGTCCCGCGACGGCAACCATGCCGCGACGAGGCCGCCGCCGAGGCTGATGCCGAAGGTGAGGAGAAGATCGCCCGCGGTCAGCTTTACGCTGCTTGTCGCGGTTTCCCGATACAAGGCCCGCACCGTACCGGTGACCGCGTCGACGGTGAACCAGGCCATCCCGTACCCGGCAAGAAGGCCGAGAAAACCGGCAACTGCGCTGTAGAAGACCGCTTCCGCCAGCCAGAGGCGTTGGATTTCGCGCGCGGTGATTCCCAATGATCGCAAGGTGGCGATTTCCCCGCGGCGGCGGCTCACCGTCGCGTCCAGCGTCTGCGCGATCAGGTACAGGCCGGTCAAAAGGGCGATGAGCGAGAGCACGGTCAGGTTCAGGCGAAAGGCCGCCGTCATGGCCGCCCCTTCGGCCTCCCGGTCCTCCGGCGAGAGGACGCGCCAGTTCCGCGAGGTGGCTCCGCGCAACCGCCGGTCCGCTTCCGCAAGAAGCGCTTCCCGGCGCGGCCCGGGGGCGACGATCAGTTCCACGCGGTCGACGGCCGCGATTCCGAGACGCTCCGCCAGCACCGGCAGATCCATCACGGCAAGGTTGTCCGGCAGGGCCTGGTCCCCACGCGCTTCGGGAAGAAGGCCCGCCACCGTGAGGGTCTGTTTCTCCCCGCGCAGAATAACCTCCACTTCGTCCCCGACACGCAGCCCCCATTCCTCCGCGAGCGACGGTACCAGCAACAGGTGTCGCGGATTTTCCACGACATCCCAGAAGGCCTCGTCGTCTTGCAGCCAGTCCGGAGCGTCTCCGGATTCTTCCCCGTTTCCGGCGGCGAGGGAGCGAAACTGGACAAGATCGAGGCCGAGGACGCGGGCCGGGGATGCGGAGGCCGTTGGCGATTCTTCGCGTTCTTCCAGCGGCAGAAGGGAACTTTCCAGAACGGGAAAGAGATAGACGGAAAGGCCGCCGAGAGCCTCGCGGATGGCCGGCAAATCCGCCAGCGGCAAGCGTCCGCCGGGGGTCTCGATAATCCGGTCGCTGGGACCCTGCAGGGACTCCGTGAAGAGCTGGAAGCCTTCCACGGCGGCCCGGTTGGCGATGCGGATGGAAAGGAAGGTCCCCACGCCAAGGGCGAGGATCGCCAACAGCAACCCCGTCTGCAGCCGCTCCCGCCACGCGTGGCGCACGGCGAACAGGCGCAGGAACGCCGCCAGCGGCAAAGCCGATGAGGAACGCGGCGCCATGGCCTCAGGCGGAAGCGGAAACCGGGTCCCCGCTGAGCCGGCCGTCGCGGATATGAAGGATCCGGTCGCAACTTCCCGCCGCTTCCGGATCGTGCGTGACCATCAACAGCGCCGTTCCGTGCCGTTCCGTCAATTCCCGCAGCAGGCCCAGAATCCGCTCGCTGTTGCTGGCATCAAGGCTGCCCGTCGGCTCATCCGCCAGCAACAGGGCCGGTTCCGTGATAAGCGCCCGCGCGATCGCCAGCCGCTGCAGCTCGCCCCCGGACAGGTCCGAAGGATCGGCCCCGCGCCGCTCCGCAAGGCCCACCTCCTCCAGCAGGGCCGCCGTCCGCGCCTCCTTCTCCTTCCGCGCGGTGCCCGCGAGCATGAGGGGAAAGGCCACGTTTTCCTCCGCCGTCAGGGTGGGGAGCAGATGGAAAAACTGGAAAATCGAGGTGATCCGGCCCCGGCGCAGCTCGCTGACCGCGTCCGCCCCCATTCGCCGAAGACTCCTCCCCAGAAAGCGCACCTCCCCCTCGTCCGGTTCCTCCAGCCCGGCAAGGCAGGTCAGCAGGGTCGATTTGCCCGATCCCGAGGGCCCCATCACCGCCACGCGCTCGCCTTTTC
>JAAAOD010000073.1 GCA_009908535.1 Verrucomicrobiota bacterium | reverse complement strand
CGGGTGGGGTCAGGGGGACTTGGCTCAGGCGGGCCAGTTCGCCCCGGAAGGAACCATCCAGGACCGCACGGCAGGAGATGACCGCCTGTCCCGAACGGTCCATCAGAGTACAACCGTCCAGCCTTCCGTTTTCATCGGTCAGCACGGAGGTGCGCAGCATGACCGGAATGTCCGCTTCCAACAGCAACTGATCGAGGGTGCCCTTGATTTGCATTAGTCGGACAAAGCGGGGTGGTTCCGATGTGGTGCCGTAGATGTGCCACGAGGGCTCGCCGCAGTCGAAATCCGTTGGCGACCGTGCTTCCGTCGGCTATTTTTGGTCAATTTCCAAGGTGGCTGGTGCGACGCGGCGAACGTGCAACTCCGGATCGACGATATAACGGTGGTCCCGGAACCCTCTACCTACGCCGCGCTGGCGGGTGTCCTGGTTTTCGGTTTGGCCGTCTGGACGCGCCGTCGGCGCCGATAACGACTGGGTCCGGACCCAAATTTTTCCTCGATGGATCCGATGAAAACATCGGATCCATTTGTTTTAGGGCACCATGGCGGCGAGGGAAATCATCCCGGAGGTCTTTTACCGGACAAAATTGTAGTCAAAGAACCATCCTTCCGCCTTGTTCCACAGCAAGCGCTGCATGCGTTCGGAGCGCTTGGCCATGGTGCGGGAAGCGCCCCCTGAACGGATTGAGGCGGGGTGCGTTCGCGGGCGGGCGGGGGTCGGGCAGGGTCGCCGGAATGCAGCCTCCTCCTTTTTCCTCCGCATCCGGGAGCGGTCCCAGCCTGACCCATGGCGGCCGGCCCTTTCGTCCGACGGGGGTGAACCTCGGCGGCTGGCTGAACCTCGAGGGCTACATGCTCGGTCTGGAGGGCACGGACTGGCAGATCCGGGCGGCCCTGCGGCGGCAGCTGGGCGAAGCGCCGGCGACGGCCTTTTTTGCGGCCTACGAGGCGGCCTTCGTGAACGAGACGGACCTCCGCGAAATCGCCCGGCTGGGCTTCAACACGGTGCGCCTGCCGTTGAACTGGCGGCGCTTCGAGGAGGAGGCGGCGCCCTTCGCGTACGACGAGGCCGGCTTCGCTCCGGTGGAGGCCCTGTTCGACGGCTGCGCCCGGCATGGACTGGCGGTGCTGCTCGACCTGCATGCGGCGCCGGGGGGCCAGAACACGACCCCTCCCGCCGACAACCCGAGCGGCTACCCGGAGTTGTGGCAGAGCCGCCACCAACAGGACCGGGTGGTCGCATGGTGGGAGGCAATGGCCCGCCGCTTCGGCGGGCATCCGGCCCTCCTCGGGTACAATCTCCTCAATGAACCGCAGGTGAACCAGCACGGGGAACGCGGGCAAGCCGCGCAGGCCGCCGCGATGAACGACCTCTACGGGCGCTGCATCGAGGCGATCCGCGCGATCGATGCCGAAGGTTGGATCGTTCTCAGTCCGCCGGTGCGGACCAGCGGGGGATGCCGCCCCCTCGACCCGGTCCTTTTCACGGACCCGCGCACGGCCATGGCCTACCATCACTATCCCCTCGCCAACCACGAGCGGAGCATCAACTTCGAGGCCGGACAGTCCGAAGAGGATACCGTGGAGGCATGGTACGCCTTTCTCGAGAAAGAGACGGCGGAGGAGGCGGCCTACGCGGAGAAGATCCGCCGGCCCGTCCTTCTCGGCGAGTTCGGCTGGCCGCAGAACGCCGATCCGGGGCGCGCGGCCGCCTCCTTACGCGCGCAGGTGCAGCTGCACAAGGACCGCGGCTGGGGCTGGCTGCTCTGGGCATGGAAGGACCTGCAAAAGCTCGGGCTTTTCCATCCGCTCCCCGACCAGGCATGGGTCCGCTTTGTGAACGAGCCGGAATGGCGGGCGCGTCGATCCCGATGCCGGGAGGCCTTCGCCGCCACCTTTGACGGGGTTTTCATCCCCGAACTGGGGAAAAACGAAGCCAACGCCCTCGTCTATGACGCCGCGTGGGGCGACGGTCAGCGCGGGCTCAACCGTATCCTGCTCGAGCATCAGCTCCGCGCGCTCGAAGGCACTCCGCCGGAAAGCATGGCCGCCATGGCGGAGGCTTTCCGTCTCGAAAATTGCCGCTGCCGCGAGGAGCTCCTCACCCTCCTGCAGGCGGATCTCCCGCCGGCGATTCCGCCTTCGTGAGCCGCCAACCAGTGGCGACCGGAGCAAAGATAGCCTCTTTGCTTCCCGGGCACCCCGGCGGATAAGGACGTTTCCGCAATCCATTTTGAAAGCGGAATCACGATGCCTCCGCCCTGCGCCTGCGTAGCAATCGCGGTAAAGGAACCGAGCGATTGCTGAATGATCGCCATGACGGCGCCGCTAATCGCGCGGCTCCAGCCATGGCCAGGAGACGACGAGGGTCTCGCTCTGGCCGTTCGCGCCCTTGCGGCCCTCCCGGATATAACTGTCGAGGAGGATGACGGCGCGGCGGGCGAGTTCGCCGAAATCCTGGCGAAAGCCCGCCTCGCGGCTTCCCTCCTCCACGGCCTGGGCATACAGCAGCTTGGGCGCGCCCCTTTCGTGGCGGAGGGCCTCGGCCATCCATGAATTGGGGACGATGGCGGCCTCGATGCGGGCCCGCCGGAGCCAGTCCGCCATCTCGCCCAAGGCATCGGGTCCGCCGGCAAAGGACCGCACCACCGCCGGCCGGATCCCGAGGGCCTTCCAGTCTCGGATCGCGTAGAGGGCCGCCGCTTCGTTGCGGTAATCGGTCAGAGATGGGCGCTCCTGGCTGAGGAGGCAGATCGCCGCCGAGCGGGGCCGCGTCGCTCCCAAGCGCTGCGCGGCCGCGAGCATGTTCCCGAAGTTGTCCGGGCGGATCTGGGGCAGCCCGGTGGCGCGCCCGCTCCCCGCATGGATCTCCACGCCGGAAAAATCTTCGAAGGGAAAGCCGGTCCACGCCAAATCTTTCCGGGAGGCAAGGGCAAGGATCCCGGCTACCCCCCGGGCTTTGAGGATCGCCGCCGCCCGCCGCGGACTCGGACAGTCCGTGACGATCTGTTCCTCGAAGCCGTACCCGCGCCGCGTCAACAGCTCCCGCGCCGCCCAAGAGATGTCCCGGTATAAAAAAGGGTAGTCGTTCCGGTCCCAGACCACCAGCGCCACGGAAACCCGGCCCGCCGCCGATTCGTCCGCCCAGCGCAGGGCCGAAAGCCGCCGCAGGGCCGGGTCCGGCACGTAGCCCATTCGCTCCGCCTCCGCGGTTACGCGGGCCCGCGTCGCCGCCGCGATACGCGGATCCCCCCGCAGGGCCATCGAGACCGTCCCCTTTGCGAGGCCAAGGGCCTTCGCGATATCCTGTAGCCGTACCGGGTTTCCCATCGCGTCCTCCATCTTCAATTGAACTGGTTCAACAAGGCAAGCTTTGAAGTTGGGATCGAATGAGGCTGGGGTGATTGATGGAAGAATCAAAAATGAGACCGCTGCCTTCGATCCTTTCCCGATGCCGGATTCGGTGAATCGGTCACCGTTAGCTCGAAGCGGCCGGTTCTCTTACCCGAGACATGTTGTACCCACAGGAAAATACGAATCGCCGCCGCCTGAACCTTGACGGATTCTGGGATTTCCGGGCGCAGGAAGAAGGAGAGGCAGCGGATGGATGGGAGCGAGGGCTGCCCGATCCGAAGGTGCTGGCGGTGCCGGCCTCATGGAACGAGCAGCGGGAGGATCTCTTCACCTTTTTCGGGCGCGGCTGGTACCAACGGGATGTTCACCTGCCCGCGGAATGGCGGGGGCGCCGCATCTGGCTGCGCATCGGAGCGGCCCATTACCGAGTGCGGGCATGGTGGAACGGAGAGGAACTGGGCTCCTATGAAGGCGGTAGCCTGCCTTCGGAATTCGAGCTGACGGAGGAGGCCCGACCGGGGGCGGGCAACCGGCTGACGATCGAGGTGGACGCCCGCCTGGACCCGGTGGGGCTTCCGCCGGCCATGGAAGCGGCGGGCAAAGGGGAGGAGCGGATCGGCTTCTTCAACCAGAATCCTCCGGTTACGTATGATTTTTTTCCCTACGGAGGCATTCACCGCAGCGTCTGGGTGTATGCAACGGCGGCGAACCGCATCGAAAGCGTCTTTGTGCGGACATCGCTGTCAGGAGATCACACGGAGGCGGTGCTGGAAGTGCGGGCGGCGGTCAGCGATGCTGGCTCCGTGGCCCGGTTGGCTGCGGAAGTTGAGGGGCAAACGGCGGATCTTTCCCGGGAGGCCGGGACTGGCTGGTGGAGCGGTCGTCTTACCGTGTCCAGCCCTCGCCTCTGGGATGTCGGTCGGCCGGAAATGTATGAGGTCGCCCTGACCCTGGAATCGGTGAACGGCGAAGAGGATACCTACCAGCAGCCATTTGGGATTCGTGAAGTATGCATCGGGGAAGAAGGGCTCCTCCTCAATGGCCGCCCGGTCTACCTGACGGGCTTCGGCAAGCACGAGGACAGCGATTTTTACGGGCGCGGGTTCAATCCGGCAGTGGCGATACGGGACTTCGAGCTGTTGCGCTGGGTGGGGGCCAACTCTTTCCGAACCGGCCATTACCCTTACGCGGAGGAGGTGTACGACCTTGCCGACCGGCACGGGGTTCTCGTCATTGGCGAAACGCCCTTTGTCGGGATGAACGAGCGCATGTTCACCCCCGAAACGGAGGCCCGGGCGTTACCCATGATCGAGCGTATGATCGCCCGCGATGCCAACCACCCGAGCGTCGTAGCATGGAGCCTTGCCAACGAGCCGTATGTGAAAAGCGATGCGGCGCTGGCTTTTTTCCAGGCCATGGCGCGGACGGCCCGGCAATGCGATCCCACCCGTCCGATCACCTACGTCGGCCATGTCGAAGTCGAGGATAACCGGGCCATGCACGAATACGATTTTATCTGCCTGAACAAGTACTATGGCTGGTACATTGGCCACGGGCGGATCGACGACACGCTTGAGGCTTTCAGCAGGAAACTGGACGAATTTCACAAGGCCTTCCAAAAGCCCATGATGGTCACGGAATTCGGCGGTGACGCGGTTCCCGGCATGCATGCCTGGCCAGCCCAACCCTTTTCCGAAGAATACCAGGCGGAGATCGTCGAGAAGCAGATCGCCGTTATGCGCTCCAAGCCGTATATTTTCGGGTTCCATCTCTGGAATTTCGCGGATTTCAAGACCGGCCAGACCTTGACGCGAATCATCCTTAACCGGAAGGGTGCCTTTACCCGGGACCGCAAGCCCAAGCTGGTTGCGCACGTTCTGCGGCGCCTGCTGCGGAATCCGCCCGATGACGGAGAAAACCGGGACGAGACTAAAGACGTCGGGCGAGGAACTCCATAGCGAGGGGCGGGCTGGCGAGGACCGGGACCTTCCGCGCAGCAACCGGGAGCTGGTCAGCGACCCGGGCCATGGAGGCCTGGGCAAGGACAATCAGGTCGCACTTTTCCATGAGGTCTTCAAGAGCCGCGGCAATACGCTTGTCGTGGGTCCCCGCATCCCCGGCCATCAGGGCATCAAAGGCGCCCTCGCAGCAGGCCGTGGCAAGCGTGACCTCCCGCTCCTTTTCGGCAGCGACGCGCCGAAGAAGCTCGCAGGTGGGATCGAGGGTCGTCGGCAGGGTGGCGGCGACGCCGATCCGGCCGGCCTCCTCGACGGCTTTCGCGGCCATGGGACGGTCCACCCGGTACACGGGAATCCCGACAAGCCGGGCCGCCATTTCCACTGCGGGCCCGATGGAGGAGCAGGTAACCATGACATGTTCGGCGCCGGCTTCCTCCAGCGAATGGACATGGCCAATGACCCGGCGGGCGGTGGCGGGGGTCAGGCATCCCGTGCGGATGGTGTTCCTGATGAGGCTGTCGTCGGCAAGGTTGAAGATATCAACGTCCTTACCGGCAAGGTACTTGTCGCAAAGCTCCTTGAACGGGGCGACAAGGCTGGCGGAAGTGTGGAGAAAAGCAAGTTGTGTCATGGTCCGATCTTTTCGTTGCTGTGGGCGGGGAGGAATCCGTCGGGGTGAGCGCGGTCAGACCTCCAGATGGAGGGACCAGCGCTCCGTGAAATGGAAGGGCTGAATAGTCCCGTCTTCGTTGAATTCAAGCCGGTGCCAGTACTGCAGGTCGGTTCCGAGGAATTCGGAGGTGCGCCAGCGGTCCCCCGCCCAGATAAAAACCGTCCCCTCGCTCGTTTCGATCGGAGCCACCGTGTTCTGCTGGGCCCAGATGCGGAATTCTCCTTTCTCATTCCGGTTCGGATTGCCGCGATAGGTCCATGGACCCAGGGGATCCGGTGCGGTGTAAACGCGTGCCCCGGAACCCCATTTCAATCGGTCTGTCCACTGGTCGAACAGACAGTAATAGGTGCCCTCGCGCTTGAAGAGGGCCGGGGCTTCGCAAGGAATACCTTCGGAATCGAGGACGACGTGATCGCCGGTCGAGGAGAGGCCGTCCGCATGAAGTTTCTCCACCCGGATCGTGGCCTTGCCCGTGGCGGCGGAGAAATCGTGGTGGGAGTGGGCGAGGTAGATGCTTCCATCGTCGTCGACAAACAGGTCGTGATCCCCGGAAAGCTCACAGGAGAGCCGGGTCCCGTACTCGTACGGCGTGAAGGGTCCAGCGGGATGGTCGGCGGTGGCGGTCCCCTTGATGCAGATATTCGGACCGGGCTTCTTCGGACCGGGGCGGTGGAATTGTTCGTAAAAAAGAAACCACAGGATGTACTTTCCCGAGGCGGGGTGAAACATGACATGCGGACGGAAGTGAAGGCCCCGGCGCTGGGTGCCATCCCAGATGGATCCACGGAACTTCCAGTTTTGCAGGTCCTTCGATGAATAGCAGACAAAGTCGGTCTCCGGCGAGTAGCCGTCCGTCTCTCCGTACCGGACGCCGTAGTTGTAGAACAACCCGTCGAAACGATTAAAAAGGGGCCCCCCGTGCGCGTCGAGGATACGCCCTTCGGTGTCCCGCCGGGGGTGAAGGTTGTCGATCTCGATTTTCATCCACTGCTTTTGTTTTCAGGATGCTGTATCCTGCCACCAGGTTAGACGAAGGCTTTTCAACGCTAATGGCAGGCCTTTTCAATCCGTTTACCGGACGGATGCGAACCGCCTTTCTGACGAGGTCCATGTCCGGGCGTCAAGCGGCCCGGTGCATCTTGAACTGGTTCAAGAACATGGGCTTTGCCATTCCATTCGGCGGTCCGTTTACGGTCCCCTGGTACATGGCCGCAGATTCCTTTTAACCGCAACCCGGAAGCGGCATCCTCCCATGAAAGCCCCGAAACCGACCCTTCTTCTTCTCTTTATCACAATCCACACCGCCCGGCTTGCCTGCGGACAGCAGGTGTACCTGGATTTTCAAGTGGACGCGAACCCGACCCCGGCAGATGCGCCGGCGCCTTACAACCTGGTCGAGCTGACCCTCGCGTCGGGGCCGCAGAGCTTCACGGGTCTGACGGACGGCACGGGGGCGGGCAGCTACGGGGTGGCCCTGACGAGCGACGGGGGTGTTGTCGGTTTCGACGGTTCCGGGCCGGACAGCGGTCTGTTTACCGCCGCGGCCTACGGGGACGGGTTCCGGACCCTCAACGAGAGCGACGGCACCATCACGGTGACCTTCAGCGGACTGGACGACCTGCGGCTTTACACCCTGACCCTGTTCATCGACACCAACCTTTTCCTGACAGCGGATGTCACTTTCACGGCGGGCGGGGAGTCGCAGGCGGGCGTGGACACGACGGTGCCCTCGGAGGTGACCCTTTCCGGCCTGCAGCCGTCCGGAGGGGAGCTGGTCCTTACCATGGAGGCCCAGGGCGGCGGCAAAGCGGTGACCCGGGGCGCTGCCCTGAACGCGGCTTTGCTGGAGGTCGCCGGCGAAGCCGATGCCGATGCGCCGACCCTCCTGGCGGCCTCCGCGGTCAGCGCAAGCGCGATCGACCTTTCCTGGACGGACAATTCCGCGGTGGAGACCGGCTTTGCCATCGAGCGCTCCTCCGGCGGTCCCTTCGCGCCACTGGTGACCCTGCCGGCGGACAGCACGGCCTACGGTGACAGCGGCCTCGCGGCCTCGACGTCCTACACTTACCGGGTGCGGGCGCTCACGCCGTCCGGTCCCTCCGCTTATTCGAACGAGGCCACCGCGACGACCGCGGAGCCGCCGCCAGTCGCCCCGGACGGCGATCCGGACAGCCTTACGGCGGAAGCGTTGAGTGCCACGGCTGTTCGCCTTCAATGGAACGACAACAGCAGCAACGAGGACGGCTTCTCGATCGAGCGCAGCGAAGGGTACGGCTTCAGCGCGGTGGCCTCCGTGGACGCGGATTCGGTCAGCTTCACGGATACCGGGCTTGCCCCGGAAGGCACCTACAGCTACCGGGTGCGCGCTTTCAACGAGCAGGGCTTTTCCGCCTACTCTGGGATTGCCGGAGCCACGACCCCCGTGCCCGGCAGTGGACCTTTCAACGTCCTCATGGTGGTCATTGACGACATGTCAGCCTCCGCCATCAGCCACCCGTCCTATGGACAGCGCCACCCCAGTATCGAGACGCCCGCCCTCGACCGTCTCTGCGACGAAGGACTGGCCTTCAGCCAGGCCTACGCAAACTGGCCGGCCTGCATGCCGGCCCGTCAGATGTTCATGTCGGGCAAGAATGTCGAGACCTCCCAGTGGCGCAACACCGGCGCCATTGGCAACGACGACGGAATGAACCGCAGCCTCGTTTACCTTCACCAGCATTTCCATGACAACGGCTACAACACGGTGCGGCTGGACAAGGTTTTCCACATCGGGCTGGATGTGCCGGCGGGCTGGGATATCACGGAGGAGCCTTTCGGTTCCGGGCGGGACAAGGTCGTCATCCAGAGCCGGGAACTTGAGGAGCTCGGGCTGGATGACAACGTCCGGCGCCAGGAAACCTTCACCGAACAGGGCGGGGAGGATAGCAAGATCTACGAGCTTGCGGCGACGGATGAAGGGGGGAACCTAATCGACGCGGACCGCCTCACGGACGGAATCACAAAAACGCGCGCCCTCGAGCTGCTGGAGGACTTCGCTACGCCCGGCGGGGAGTTCGACGTCGCCGAAAAGCCGTTCTTCCTGGCCGTCGGTTTCCGGCGTCCGCACCTGCCCTTTACCGCTCCCGCGGACTACTTCGGGCGCTTCAATTGGGGTGCCGGAGACGACAATGTCACTGATCCGGCTACCCCCGAAATCGTCCTCCCGCCCTTCAACACGGCCTTTTCCGACGAGGAGGCCTTTCGAAAGTCCCTCGAGGGCTACTACGCCTGCACGGCAATGACCGACGACCATATCGCCGACCTGCTCGGGAAACTCGACACCACCGGCCTTGCCGCCAACACCATTGTTGTGGTTTTTGGTGACAACGGCTACGGGCTCGGGGAACACAACAAATTCTTTTCCAAAGGCACTCCCGACAATGTCGGCTACCACGTCCCCCTCATTTTCCGCATTCCCGGCGGAGGGCGGGTCAATGAGGCCGAGCCGAAGGCCGTTACCCTGTTGGATGTTTACCCGACCCTCGTTGAGCTCTGCGGGCTCCCCGCCCCGGAAACCCCGCTCGACGGGAAAAGCCTTGCGCCCCTGCTGGAGCAGCACGACCCGGACTGGGTGGAGGAGGCCTACGGTTTTCTCGGCGGCTCGGCGGATCCCCTTGATCCGCTGGGTGGTGTGTCATGGGGGAATGGATACAAGTATTACGAGGACGAGAGCGGCGACCCGCAGGAACTGTACGCGGTGGGCGCGGGCGACCGCTACGAATGGGACGCCCTTATCAACAATCCCGCCTATGATTCCGTGGAGTCGGACTTGAAGGCCCGTCTTGACTCCCTGCGCAGCCGCTCCGCCGCCGCCGTGCCCCCGGTGCTGCAACAGCACGCCGCTAGCCAGGTCGTCGCGGTCGGGGAGGACGCCCTCTTCAGCATCCGCGAGGCGGGAAGCGAGGTGCTGACGGTGCGCTGGACAAAGGACGGCGCCGAGCTGCCCGGCGAGACCGCGACGAGCCTGCGCATCCACGGGGCCACGAGCGGGGACGCCGGGGTCTACCAGGCCGAGGCCGTGGATGCCGACGGGCGCACCCTCAGCTACCGGGCCGAGCTTCGGGTCATCGCCGCCGCCGGGACGCTCTTTGACTGGCAGGTGGACCAGGCTGACGCTCCCTTCATCCTGGACGGCGTCAATGGCGGCAGCTTCCGCGAAGTCGGCTTCATCAGTGACACTTTCGGACCTGACGCCGTTACCGTCTTCGACACCGGCACGGGCGGCACGGCGATCCTTCAGCCGGGGCTGCCGGGCGGGGACTATCGGCTCTATCTTTGGAATCCAACATGGGGCAACGCCGCCTCGGATGTCGAGGTCACGGTTCACGCCCGCTTCGGGGCGAGCACCGTCACGGTGGACCAGGCCGGCAACCCCGACCAGTGGTTCGACCTTGGGACCTTTGCCATGGGTCCGACCTCCCGCGTGGAGATCTCGACCGACAGCGCAACCGGGCGGGTTGCCGTGGACGGCTTTCGCTTCGAGCGACTGGCCGCGGTCGCCAATGATGCCCCCGTCGCGGTCGACGACGGGCATCACATGACCACGCCGGACGCCTCCGTCTCCGTCGACCTTCTCGCCAACGACAGCGATTCCGACCCCGGCGACGCCCTTTCCCTTCTCCAGTGTGCCGGAGGGCGCTTCGGGACGGTCGCTCTCGCGGGCGGCACCCTTACCTACACCCCGCGGCCCGGCGTTCGGAGTGCCACCGAGACCCTTTTCTACCAAGTGACCGATGGAAAAGACCGGTCCAACCCGGCTTCGGTCAGCTTCACCGTTTCCCAGCCCGCCGGCACCTCGTCCCTCGACCTCGTGTCAAGCCCCGGAGGCGAGGCCTCCAGCGGCGCCACGGGCACCGTCGTACCGGACGGTACCGCGGTGACCCTGACCGCCACCGCCCATCCAGGCTACCAGTTTTATTATTGGGAGGGACCGCAGCCTAGCCTGCAGAACCCCGCCACCGTGACCGCTTCCGGGAACCCCGGCTACACGGCGGTCTTCCGCCCCGTTCCCCAGTTGACCAGCTACGCCGCCTGGGCCGACGCGCGCGCGTGGGTTTTTCCCTCCGACAGCGGGGAGGACATGAATCCGGATCACGACAGCCTATCCAACGTTCTTGAATACGGTTTCGATCTCGATCCCGGGGTGCCGGAGTCGCCTCCTTACGAGCTTGAACGCGACCCGGACACGGGGGAGCTGGTCTTCCGCTACCGCCGCAGCCTGAGCGCTCCCGAGGGCGACGTCACCGTCTGGGTCTCCCCGGATTTCTCAGAGGGAAGCTGGACGCCCTTTCCGGGAACAGAGAGGGTCACGGATTTCGATCCCGACGGCGACTTCTCCGCCCAGGAGCGTGAGATCCGCCTGCCGCCCGATACGGTGAATCCCTTCATTCGCATTTCGGTGGATCCGTGAGCGGGCGACCGCGGGCCCTGGAAAGAGCCGAGGGCGTGAGCCACAGGTGTCCGGGTCAAGGAGGGGTGAGAAACGCTATCCGGGGGAAACTCATGGGAAATGGAATCCGGGGGCGGCCGGAAGGCGGGGTGTTTCGTTTCGCAGGACGGGGTCGTCGGTTGCCGCCATCCAGTCGTCGAGCGCTTCTTCCAGTTCCGCGCGGGTAGCGGCGTAGTCCGCGGAAGCGGCGACGTTGGAGAGTTCGTGGGGATCGCTTTGCAGGTCGAAGAGTTCGACGGCGGGGGTCATACGCTCCGGATGCTGATAGGGAGGCCCGTAGTCCCTGAAGCGTTTACGATTCATTTCCTCCCGCGTGAAGTCGGGCCCGAGTTCCTCCGGCCGGTACTGGTCGTAGTTGTGGGGACCGTAGTGGCGAAGAAGCTTGCAGCGGTCCGTGCGTACCGCGCGCACCGGGTAGAAGTCGTCCTGCGGACCGCCGAAATTCCACTCGAGGAAAATCCGTTCCGACGGGGTGTAGGAACCCGCACCGCCGCACAGCGGCCAGAAGGAATTGCCGGGAAGGGTTTCCGGGACGGGCAGGCCGAGGGCCTCGAGAACCGTCGGGGTGATATCGAGGTTGGAAACGAGGGGATCCGCGTCGCGGGTCGGCGCATGGCCGGAAGGCGACCGTACCAGCAGGGCGATCTCGGTACCGCGGTCGTACAGGGAGCCCTTTCCGCGAAGGTCGACCATGCCATGGTCGGTGGAGAAGATGACCATGGTGTCCTCGGCGTAGCCAAGGTCGTCGATGGCGCGGAAGAGCCTCCCCATCTGCTGGTCGAGATAACGGATGGCCGCTTCGAAACGGGAGAACTCTTCCTTCGTCAGCGGAATCTCCGGAGTGGGCGCCGGGACCGCAACCTCCTCCTCGGGAACCGGACCGCCGTAAACGCGATGGAAGCGGGAAGGGCAGCCATCGCGATCGGTGTCGCGGCCCCACACGGATTTGTGCACCTCGACGGTACCGAGATTGAGGTAAAAGGGCGTCGTGCGCTTCTGTTTCCGGCGCCCGTCGAGGTAGGCGACGGCGTCGTCGACGGCGGCCTCGGCGGTATGGCAGCGCCAGTCGACCTCGAAGTCGATCTGGTAGCGGGAATGCAGCTCCTCCCCTTCATGGGAAAACCCGCAGTGCACCGTCTCGACACCGCCTTCGTTGCAATAGTCGACGACGGTTTTCACGCCGGGGAAAAAGCGCCAGCCGAAGTGGGCCAGTCCCATCATTCCATTCTGGTGGGCCGGCAGGCCGGAGAGGCAGGCCCCGCGGGAAGGACTGCAGACGGCGGTCTGGCAGAAGGCCCGGTCGAAGCGCAGGCCCTGTTCCGCGAAGGCATCGAGGTGGGGCGTCCGGACGCCGCGCCCGTAGCAACCGAGTTGGCGTCCAAGATCGTGGCAGACAATGTAGATGACGTTCATAAATTTTCGGCTGATTTCCATTCACCGGCCTCGTAATCGTAATACCATGGCCAGAATTCTCCGCTTAACCACGTCCAGCCACCCGCCAAACCCTCGTAGCGGAAGGCGAAGAGGGCCGTTGGCGAATCCGATGGCACCACATAGAGCCATGTAGCGAATTCCCACGACCAGACCATCGGCCATTCGAGGTCGAGGACCCATCCGAAAAAGGCGGATTTGGACCGATTGGCCGGCGTTCCCCACGGAGTCGTTGCCGGTACGGGCTCGACGAGGAGCGTGATGTCACGGGTGTCGAGGACGGCTTCACCGGGGCCGGCGTCCCGCAGCTCGATACGCAGGTGGAACAAGCCCGCCTGGCCGGGGGCGCCGGTGAGGGTTCCGTCTTCGGCAAGGGCGAGGCCGTCGGGAAGCGGTCCGGAGGTCTCTGCAAGGTGCCACGTCCCCGTTTCCCCGGCCGCCCGCAAGCGGGCTTCGTAAGGCTCGACCAGCCGGGCGTTGGGGAGCATGCGCGTTTCAATACGCGCGACCGGTTCCTCCGGCGCACGGAGATCGACCTTTGTGTAAAGGCTGTCCGAAGGCAGGGTGAGCAGAACATCCTCTCCCTCGATCACGGCCTCGATGGAACCATCCGGATACAGGTTCACATCGAGCCGCCGGGCCGATTCCCAGCGGTCGGCAAAGCCTTTCAGGCGGACGCGCACATCCAGCCGCTCAACTTCGTACCTCGCGTCGCCCTCGTCGAGGACCTGCAGTCCGGTGACGGATTCGGAGCGCCATGACATCTCCACAGGCTCGGTACGAAAGCCGACCCGGCGATTACTGGCAAAGGCCTGGATGAAAAGGCTTTCGGCGGAGACCAGCGGATTGTCATCGAGGCTGGTCACGACGACGGCCCCGAAGTCGTTGCCCATGTCGATGCGAAGGTTCTCCGTCTCCACGGGACCATGGCTGCCGAGGAAACCGTTGGCGCCCTGGGAGCGGGCGCTGTCGAGGACGAGGACGCCGGCGTCCGTGTGCATGCGCAGCTGGCCGGTCATGCTGTGGATGGTTCCGTCGCTTTCGCCGATACGATCCAGGGCTTCAGGGAGAAAGAGGTCGTCATCGGTGGAGGGGTCGAGGACCGTCTTGCCGACCAGCCCGATGGCGGGATCGACGAGATCGCGCCCCGGCACGGGATCCGGATCAAAATCCCCCGGATCGTCGCGGAAGACGTCAAAGCCGGTATTGATCACGAGCTTGGACTCTTCGAGGGAGGTCAGGGAGGCGGGGGTGCGGCCTTCCCGCCCCACGACCCCGGCCTCGGCAATGTCGCCCCGCCGGTAAAGAAGGGCCGCGGCCGGAAACTGGCCGAGGGTGGCGGGGTTTTCGACGATCCATGTCCGATGGCTGGCCGTGTTCCAGGTCTTCGTGTCGATCGCGAACCACATCCAGGCATCGATATCGAGCATGGACATGTAGGAGGCCACGGCGAGGGGCGCCTCCCCCTGCAGGGGCGTGTACATCGTCCATGCCTGCTCGGAAATGGAGAACGGATGATCGGCCACCTGCTTTTGCTGAAGGGGGGTCCCGCGCGGTGCGAGGAAGGCGGAGACGGGGAAAAATCGGTCCCCGGGAGCGACCGCGAAAAACTGCGCCTGCTCACTGATCCAGGGCGAGTAGAAATTGTGCCGGTCGATGAGGTCGCCGGCGGTGTAGGTGTACAGTTCAAGGTCGCCCAGGCGCGGCGTGTTGATGGTTTTCCAGTTGTTCGCGGAGACCACTCCATCGTAGCCGAGGTCGCGCAGGAGCGTTTTCATTTCCGCAAAGAATCCCCTCTGTTGTTCGGCAAGATAGGCGACCTGATCACGATTGCGGAAAAGGGCGGAACCGCGGTTCTGCGACATGCTCAAGGCGGAAACCAGCTGCAGGCGCCCGGCCTCGAGGTCGTCGCGGGTGAGCCGGCGC
>JAAAOD010000054.1 GCA_009908535.1 Verrucomicrobiota bacterium | reverse complement strand
CCCTCGAGCGGACTTGAACCGCCGACCTCATCCTTACCAAGGATGCGCTCTACCGACTGAGCTACAAGGGCCCAAGGGAAATCAGATTGACGTAAAGGTGCGGAATTTGCTGCTCGCTTTCAGGCGGGTCAAGACCTTTTTCCTGAAAATTCCGAAGCTCCAGGCCGGAGACGGGAATCCCATTCGCATCATGGGAAAACGCGGATCTGGTAGTATCCGTCAGGCAGTTTTCTGGTGAAGGACGGAGCGGAAAAATATCCGGCGAGGACTCTGTCCCAGGCCGGAAAACCGGAGCTCTCGCGCAGGACCGCCCGTCCGACAATCCCTCCGTAATGGAGGTGCAGGTGGAGAACGGGAGGCTGCCAGAGCGCGGCCGGGGCAGCGCTGGCGAGGTCCCGGGAGAGGAAGAATAAGCGTGGCGGCGAGGGAGGGGAATCAGACAAGCGGGTGACCTGCACCGAACCGGGCCTGTCTGCCGGAGACAGCGAACGCGTGGGCTGCTTGCGGTACTGCGCAAGCAACCAGGCGGGAATTTTCATTTTCCCGTCCTCGGATGCGCGGGAGGGATCATCGTGGTCCGGGATGGAGGATTCCAGCAATGGCGGCGGTTCGGCGGGAAGGCGGACACGTGCGGGGTACGGGGCAAAGAGATCAGTGGCCTCGCGCAGGCTGATCACCTCTCCGTAGTGACTGGCACTGTTCCACCGGGTTGGCATAAAAAGGGGGGCGCTGTCGAGCAGGGCCGCCTGTTCCCGAAGGGCCGGATCGGTGGTCCCGTCCTTGGCAAAATACAGAACACCGGGGGCATCCGGACCGATGGCAGGGAAGTCGCCCTCTTTCCAAGGGGCAAGGAGGAGGAGGAGGTGGATGGCCAAACCTCCGAGGATCGTACAGAAGGCGAGAAAGCGGAGGCGACTCATGGGCGGGCGTCTCCGGTCGGGGATAACCGTTCGGATTGATAGCGCCGCACGGGTTCGGCCGCGAGGTGCACGCGGGCAAATCCGGCCTTCCGTGCCCGGTCGAGGATCTCGAACAACTGCTCCGAGGGGATCCTCTGGTCCGCTTTAACAAGAAGGGTCTGAAAATCCCCCTCCGATGCCAACCGGGACGAACCGCGGCTTTCCACAAACGCGGCCAGCCGCTTCTGCAGTCTTGCGGAGGTTACTTTCTCACCGTCGAAAAAGAGGAGCCCATTCTGCTCAACGGTGAGGACCGCGACTCCCTCCGGGGGAAGAAACTCCGCGCTTTCAGAGCGGGGAAGGTTGATGGCATTCCCGGGAGCGAGGATGAAGGCCGAGGTGTTCAAAGCTATGAAGAGGCCGATGAGGACCGCGTCGAGGAAGGGGACGGCGTCGAAGGTTCCCCCGGGGGCGGACTTTATCAGGTTCCGGAAACGCAATGGTTCGGTCAGGCTGGCCATCGTGATGCCTTTTCAGGAAGCCTCCTCCCCAGAGGCTTTTCCGGTCATGTCGGGACCCGCCTCCCCGTTGAGTTGGCCGAGGAACTGGATCAGGTTATGACCGCTGTACTCCATGTCGTGCACGAGGGCCCGTACCCGACCGTGCAGGAAATGGTGGGCGATGTGAGCCATGACCGCGATGGTGAGGCCGAATACGGTGCTCAGAAGGGCCTCGCCGAGACCCTCGAGGAAGAGCGCGAAGCTCGGGAACCCCACCGAGGCCCCCTCGGCCACCCCGAAAAAAGCGTTCAGCATACCCAGCAGGGTTCCGAGCAGGCCAAGGAGAGGAGCAATCCGGGCGATCGCGGCCATCGCGCCGATACGGCGCTCGAGGATGGGAATCTCCACGATGGCGGCCTCCTCGGCCGCGCGCCGCAGGGTATCCTCGGGTTGCCCGGCCTGGAGCAGGATCGCCTTGACGATTCCGGGGATTGGGCCCGGCATGTCTTCACAGAGGGTGAGCGCCTCCATGCGCCGTCCCTTACCGAGGAGATTGCGAATGCCGTCAAGAAAGGCTTCCGTCCGGATCTGGCCCCGATGCAGGAAAAGGGTCCTTTCCAGAAAAAGGACGAACCCGAAAAAGCTGAGGGCGAGAAGGACCCAGACCATGGGCCCGCCCCTGTCAAACAACTGGAGATCCGGAAGGTTCATAGGTCGGAAACGGGAGAAGATAGCTCAAGGTCGGCAAGGCGTGAACGGGCGGTGGCGGATCCCGGCAACTCAAGCGTGAGCAGTTTTTCGTAGATTATCCCGGCCCGTCCGTGACGGTCGCTTTCGGCCAGCAAGGCGGCGAGGTCAAGCATGGCCCTTGCCATCCAGTAACGACCGCCCTGGCGCAGAAGGAGCGTCTCCCGCGAGGGGACATTTTCCACGAAGCGGTCGAGGAGGATGAAAAGCACGGCCTCGCATCCATCGAGGTCGCCTTGCTGGCGAAGGCTTTGCGCCCACTTGTAACCCGCCTCGAGGCGGGCCGGCAGCGGCACGGTCGGAAGGAGCGTATTCCGTTCGTAAAGGAGGGCGGCCTGATCATACCGGGCCGGATCCTCTCCCCCGAGAGCGAGGAGGCAGTCCGCGCGGCTCAATTCAGCGCGATATTGCTCGGGGTGGTCGGGAAACTCCTGCAAGAGGTTTTCGTAGAGGAGCATCGCGGTCGGAAAATCATTCAATCTGCGGGCAAGGTCGCCCTGCTTGAGGCGGGCATAGAACACCAGTTCGTGGTCGGGATAGCTCGTGGCAAGCCTTTCGAGGAGGTTTACAGCTTCCTGCAGACTGGCCGAAAGGCCTCGTTGTTCAGCTTTGAGGGCGGCCTCCCAGAGCGCGATCGGGGCGTAGCGGCTGTCGGGAAAACGATCGACAAGTTCGATGAGACTTTGCTGGGCGCTGACGAGATTATCCTCGTTGGAGGCACTGCGCGACTCCACTAAATAGGAAAGGACAGCCGGTCCGCTGCGGGGGAACTCTGTCCGCAACTGCGAAAAAGCCCGACGGCCCTCTGCGGGATCCCCGGCCCGGAAATAAGCCTCCCCGCGCATGAGGAGGAGGTAGCGGCGGACGGCGAGCAGAAGATCCTCCGGCAGGTTGGTGAAGGGCGCCTCGCGAAGATCCTCCTCAAGAGCGAGTATTTCCGCGAGCGCTTCCGCTCCGGTCCCCTCCTCGAGAAGGAGGCGCGCCTGTTGCCATCGCAGGCGGACCTTCAGCCCGGGGGAGAGCCCTTCCGGGAGGGCCTCTTCTCCGCCAAGCAACCTCTGCAGGCGTGCGAAGGCGCCCGGGGGATTTTCACGGCGGAGGGCATCAAGTAAATTCCATTCCGCTTTCCAGACGACTTCCTCCCCCAGCCTTTCGTCCCCGCGCAGACGGTCGATGAGGTCCCCGGCACGCGACAATTGTTTTGCGCGGATGTGCGTGAGAACCCGTTGGTGAAACAGCTGCCCGGCCATGGCGGGGGGAGCTTGGGCAAAGATGGCCGCGTAGGCTTCGGAAGCGCTTGCGTAGTCCTCATTCAAAAAGAAGCAATCGCCGATCAAGGCGCCCGTGCGCAACCGTTCGGCGGGATCCTCAAGGCGCTCCTGGAGCCTGCCGAGGTAGTCGGCAGCGGTCCGGTAGCGGGGAGGTTCCTCCTGGTAGGCGATGAAGGCGAGCAGGCGAAGGGCCGCTTTTGCGAGTGGCGAATCGGGAAAGCGCTCGAGGAGGAGGCGGGCGCTTTCGGAGGCGGCGGCCCGCGCACCGGTCTTGAAATGAAGGTACGCCTGACTGACCAGGATCTGGTCCTGAAGGGGATGGGGCGGACTCCGGTTGAGCCAGTCGGAAAGGACGCCTAGAAAGGCCTCTTCCTCGCCGGGGGGAAGGGATCTGACCAACAGGGTGAGGGCCAGGCGCTGCTTCTGCGGATCCCCGCTGTCCGCGACCAGCTCGCGCAGCGCGAGGCGTCCGCGGTTGCTGTCGGGGCCGGCGTAGAGGCCCAGAAGAAAAAGAAATTCGCCGCGCAGACCGAATTCCCGCAACCCGGCCGAGGAGAGATTCTCGGTAAGCAGGCGGACGGCCGCATCCTCTTGCCCGCTGCGATAAAGGGCGATGGCAAGGAGGCGCGCCGCCTCGAATCCGGCCCGCTCCCCTTCCATGGACCGGTAGGTATCCCGCAGGGCACTGATTGTATCCTCGCTGCTTCGGCCATGCGTCAGTTCAATCCGCATTCGAAGCAATTCGAAATGACTTCGCAGGACCGGAAAGGGCGCTTTCCCAATCGCGGTGGAGAAAAACCGGTTGGCGGCCTCCTGGTTGCCGCGGCTGGTCGCGACCAAGGCCCGCAGCAAGGAAACCCAGCCTTCGTGCGGCCCTTGCGGGGTCAATTTCGCAAGGAGATCCTCCGTCTCGTCAAGGCGACCACGTTCAAAGGAGAAAAAGGCGACCAGAAGGGGATCGGGAGAAAGGTCTTCCGCGCCCATCTCCTCGAGGATCTCAGCGACACGGGCCACCTCGCCCCGAAGGAGGGAAAAGAGCAGGCGCGCGTTGAAGGCTTCCGTACGCACGGCCTCCCGGCGGGAAATCGCGAGGAGTTCGTCGGCATAGGTGGCGCCGACGCTGAAAAATCCCTGCGCAAGAGCTCCTCGCAAGCCCTGCAGAAACCAGTGCGCGCGTACGTCCTCGAGTCGGTCCGCGGCGGGAGCGCCGCTGGTCATCAACGGAGTAGCGACATCGGGCGTCGCTCCTGGCTGGGCGAAGAGACCGACGGGCAAAGGACAGCCGAGGACACAGAGGGAAAAAATGACAAGGAGGCGCCGCATAATGAAAACACGCCACCTAAGTCCCTGAATCGCCTTGGAGCAAGATTGCAGTCAGCTCCAGATGGAAAAGCTTCTTGAAGATTAGGAACAGGGACGCTAAGCACCGCCCCATGCGTGTTTTCTGTCCCAAGGAACCCGAGGGAGAAACCCGGGCCGCCCTCGACCCCGCCTCCACCCGAAAACTGAACGGGCTCGGCCTCGAGGTCTCCGTCGAATCCGGCCTTGGCCTCCGCAGCGACCATGACGACGCTTCTTACGAGGCGGCCGGGGCCACCGTCACCGCCGACAGGGACCGCCTTCTCGGCGAGGCGGACATCGTTCTCCGCTTGAATCCGCCCTCCGAGGAGGAAGTGGCGAAAGAGAAAAAAGGAGCGTTGCACGTCGGGTACCTTGACCCGTTCAACCGTCCCGGGCTTCTCGAAGCCATGGCGGCGAAGGGCGTCAACGCGGTCTCCATGGAGATGATGCCGCGGACGACCCTCGCCCAGAAGATGGACGCTCTCAGCTCGCAGGCGAACCTTGCCGGCTACTTTGGTGTCATCCGCGCGGCGGAGCGGATCAACCGCCTTCTTCCCATGATGATGACCCCTGCCGGCACCATTGCCCCGGCACGTTTCTTCATCATCGGGGTCGGCGTGGCGGGCCTGCAGGCCATCGCCACGGCCAAGCGCCTCGGCGCCCGCGTGGAGGCTTTTGATACACGGCCCGTCGTGGAAGAGCAAGTACGTTCCCTCGGGGCGAAGTTCGTGAAGATCGATATTGGCGAAACCGGGCAAACCGAACAGGGCTACGCCCGCGAGCTGACCCCGGAACAGATCGAGAAACAGCGCGAAGGCATGGCGAAAATCTGCGCGCAGAGCGATGTCGTCGTCACCACGGCCAAGCTTTTTGGCCGCCCGCCCCCCACCCTTGTCACGGAAAAGATGGTCGCCGGGATGAAACGCGGCAGCGTCGTCGTGGACCTTGCGGCGGAAACGGGCGGAAACGTGGAGGGAACGGTGAAGGACGAGGAAACCCTCACGGAAAACGGCGTCCTCCTCATCGGCACGGCCCGCCTTGAAGCCTGCGTGCCCTGCCACGCCACGCAGGTGTACGCCTCGAACGTGACCAGTTTTCTGGAGCATTTCTGGGACGAGGAGGCGAAGGCCTTCGCGTACCGCCTCGAGGACGAGATCCTCAAGGGATGCCTGATCACGCACGAGGGCGCCATTGTGCACGAACGTTTCAGCGATAAGAGCTGAGCCAACCCTTTCCCCATTGTCGTTATGAACCTGATACAACTACTGTTTATTTTCGTGCTGGCCGCCTTTCTCGGCTACGAACTGATCAAGAAAGTGCCCTCGCAGCTCCACACGCCCCTGATGTCCGGATCGAACGCCATCAGCGGCATCACCATCGTGGGGGCGATCCTGACGCTCAAGGCGGGAACGGGGCCCCTCGCCCTCGTCCTCGGCATCGCGGCGCTTGTTCTCGCGACCATCAACGTCGTCGGCGGCTACCTCGTCACGGACCGCATGCTCGCCATGTTTAAAAACAAAGGGGAATCGAAATGAGCCCGGCCGTCATCAATTCCGCCTACATAGTCGCCGCCATCCTCTTCGTCCTCGGCATCAAGATGCTCGGGTCGGCGAAAACGGCCCGCCGGGGAAACGCCCTTTCCTCCGTGGGCATGCTCCTTGCGATCGTCGTCACCCTGCTGGACGAAGGCCTCGATTACCGCTGGATCATCGCCGGTCTGGTCGTCGGGGGCCTGATCGGGACCGTCGCCGCCCGCTGGGTAAAAATGACCGCGATGCCGGAGATGGTGGCCCTGTTCAACGGCTTCGGCGGCATGGCCAGTCTGCTCGTCGGCTGGGCCGAGTTCGAAAAGATCCGTGCCGGGAGCGTGATCGTCGAAGCCCATGCGACGGTGGCGCCCCCGGCCTTCACCGCGACCGTGATCGTTCTCGCGGTCTTCATCGGGGGAGTGACCTTCACCGGCAGCATCCAGGCGTGGGGCAAACTGTCCGGGAAGCTCGGCAGCCGCGCCATCGTTATTCCGCAGCAGCGGGTCATGAATTCCCTTGTGCTGGCGGGCATCGTGGTCTGCGGCGTTCTTTTCGCCCTCGCGCCCGCAGCCGGATTACCGGAGGAGGCCCGCTTCGGAATCTTTCTCGGTCTCGTCGTTTTTTCGCTTATCCTTGGCGTCCTCGGCGTCCTGCCCATCGGCGGCGGGGACATGCCGGTGGTAATCGCGCTGTTGAACAGCTTTTCCGGGCTGGCGGCGGCGGCGGCCGGCTTCGTTATTCTGAACAACGTCCTCATCGTCGCGGGCTGCCTTGTCGGCTGCAGCGGGCTGATCCTGACCATCATCATGTGCAAGGCGATGAACCGCGACCTTGCCAACGTCCTCTTCAGCGGTTTTGGCGCGGCGGGACAGAAGACGGGGACGGAGGTGCAGGGCGAAATGAAAGCCGCCTCCGTCGAGGATGCCTATTACGTCCTCGAGGCGGCGTCCTCGGTGGTCATCGTTCCCGGCTACGGGATGGCGGTGGCGCAGGCGCAGCACGCCGTGAAGGAACTGGGCGAGCTGCTGGAAGCCAACGGCGCCGAAGTCAGCTACGCCATTCATCCGGTGGCCGGCCGCATGCCGGGGCACATGAACGTCCTTCTTGCCGAGGCGGACGTCCCCTACGAGCAACTGGTGGAGATGGACGACATCAATCCCCATCTGCCCTCCACGGACGTCGCCATCGTCATTGGAGCCAACGATGTCGTCAACCCGGCGGCTGCGGACGATGAAAGCAGCCCCATTTACGGAATGCCGATCATCAACGCCCATCAGGCCAACACCGTCTTCGCGCTCAAGCGCGGCAAGGGCGCGGGCTTCAGCGGCCTTGTGAACCAGCTCTACTTCCTCGAAAAGACCCGCATGCTCTACGGCGACGCGAAGGCGACGGTGAACGCCCTCGTCAACCAGATGAAGGAAGAGTAAGCGGCGAGGGCGGGCTCCTACCCCTTCTGGAAAAAGCCCCGTTGCTTGTCACTGACGGGCAGGCCGACCTCCTCCATGACCGCCAGCATGTCCTCCCAGACCTGGCGCTTTGTCGCGAGGCTGTTGTTGCGCAAGAGGTAGCTCGGGTGGAACGTCGGCAGGAGAGGGATCTCCTCGAAGCGGTGCCACTGGCCGCGGATGCGGGTCATGCGGCGCTTGGGATCGCGCCCGAGAAGGCCGTCGACGGCCGTCTTCCCGAGGGCGACGACGACTTTCGGTTGGACGATGGCCAGTTGCGCGCGGAGGTACGGCAGGCAGTAGGCCATTTCCGTCGGATCCGGGGGCCGGTTGCCGACGGGGCCCGGCATCGGCGGACGGTAATTCATGATGTTGCCGATGTAGACACGGTCCCGGTCGAGGCCCATCGCCTGGATGATCTTTGTCAGCAACTGCCCGGCCTTGCCGACGAAAGGCTCCCCCTGAACCTCCTCGTCCGCGCCCGGTGCCTCGCCGCAGAAGAAGATGTCCGCCTCGAGGGAACCGACGCCGAAGACGACCTTTTTGCCCGGCTTCACCTGGGAACGGCACCATGCATCCTCCCCTACTCTCTGGCGGAGGTTTTCCCACTGCTCCCGGCGGCTATCCCCGGACAGGGTCACTTCCGGAGCATCGGGAACCTCCGGGACGGCCTCTTTCGGCTTCGGGGTGGAGGGAGCCGCCTTCGGGGAGGCCGGTGCGGAAGACGCGGCTGGCTTTTTCTCCGGGGCGGGGCTCGTCGGCTTTGTCGCGGCCTGTTCGCGGGCGCGCTCCCGCAGAAAGGACATGGATTCCGGGCTGAGAAAGACGGAGGATTCCCCTTCCCGGAACCGTTGTTTCAATTCATCGTACACCGCCGCCAGTTCCCGCTCCATGGAAATAATATCGGAGGGCCGGAAAGGGAAGGTCAACGTTGGAGGCCCGCTTTCCGGCTTCAGCCGATCCTTCCGGCAACGCGTTCCGCAACCCCGTCGAAGGAACCGTTGCTGAAAAAGACCACGACGGCCTCCGGCCGCCGCCCCAGCTCCTTCACAAGACCGGCCTCAAGTTCCTCATTCCCGGTATAGGCGGTAGCTTTCCCGCCAAGACGTTTCACCATGCCCTCGAAATCGATGCGGTCGTTCTCCGGATAACGCTCCGCGCGATGAACGGAACCGAGGTGGACGCGGTCGGCGAGGTCGAAGACGATCTCGAATTCCGTCTCGTGGATTTTGCGGCAGGCCGTATTGGAGCGGGCCTCGAAGGCGATGTGCAAAGGCCGCTCCGGGTAGCGATTCCGCAACGACAGAATGGTTTCGCGAACGGCGGTGGGATGGTGGGCGAAATCGCGTAAAATGGTGGCTCCCTCCCCTTCCGACAAGACCTCCTGCCGGCATTTCACTCCGCGGAAGCGGCCCGGATCCCCGAGGGGAAATTCCGTGGGATCGCGCAGACCGAGGGCGCGGGCGGCCGCCATGGCCGCCATGGCAAAGTTGCGGGCGTTGAACAGACCCGGGAGGGACCATTGTATGCGGCCCCATGGCTTTCCGTGAAATCGCAGCGAAAAGGCCGCACCCCGGGGACCTTCCTCAAAATCGGTGATGCGCAGGTCGGCGCGTTCGGAAAGCCCCACCCGGAGGACCGGCGCCCAGTCGAGGTCGAGCAGGCCTTCCACCTCCGCGTCATCGGCATTGGCGAGGATGGCCCCGTTGGCGGGGACCAGCTTGAGAAGGTGCCGGAAGGTCCGCCGCACATCCTCCAGATCCCGGAAAATGTCCGCGTGATCGAACTCGAGATTGTTGAGGACAAGAACGGAAGGACAGTAATGAATGAACTTGCTGCGCTTGTCGAAAAAGGCGCTGTCGTATTCGTCCCCCTCGATCACGAAGGGCGCCGCCGCATTCCCCGCGTGCGCCCCGACGGGCAGGTCCAGCGGTACCCCGCCGATCAGGAATCCAGGATCGTGGCCCGCTTCGCGCAACAACCACGCCGCAAGGGTCGTCGTCGTGGTTTTTCCATGCGTTCCGGCGACGACCACGGTGCGACGCCGGCCGAGGATTTCCCGGGCCAGCAATTCCGGAAGGGAGACGAAGGGAACGGCCCGACCGGATAGGAGCCATTCCACCTCTGGATTGCCGCGCGTATGCACATTCCCGATGACGACGAGGTCCGGACGAAGCTCCTCGAGCCTTTGCGGGTCATACCCCTCCAGCACCTCCACCCCGGCCTCGCGCAAGCGGTCGGACATGGGCGGATAGGCATTCTGATCGGCACCGGTCACCTCATGCCCGAGGGCGCGCATCAGCAAGGCCCCGTTGCCCATGCCGGTGCCGCAGATTCCCATGAAGTACAGGCGCATGATCGTGGCCGGTAATGCGGCGGCGACCCCCGCTCGGGGAAGGCCCCGCACAAGGCGGGGTCCTACCCTCTCCGGGAATGGTTATTTCGCGCGGGCGATTTCGACCAGCTCAATAAAGCTCTTCGCCTTGAGGGAAGCTCCGCCGATCAGGCCGCCGTCGATGTCCGCCTGGTCCATGAGTTCGGAGGCGTTCTCCGGCTTCATGGAACCGCCGTAAAGGATGCGGATTTTCTCCGCGGCGGTCTCCCCGTAAAAGGCGACCAGTTCGTCGCGGATCATCTTGTGCACCTCCTGCGCCATCTCGGGCGTGGCGGTTTTGCCGGTCCCGATGGCCCAGACGGGTTCGTAGGCGATGACGATGTTGTCGGCATGGTCGGCCTTCACCCCTTCGAGTCCGCCGGCGAGCTGTTTCTTGACCACTTCCATGGTCTGTCCGGCCTCACGCTGTTCGAGGGTTTCTCCGACACAGAGGATCGGTTTGAGGGAGCTTTGCAGGGCGGCCAGCACCTTCTCGTTGATGAAGGCGTCGTCCTCCTCGAAGTACTCGCGGCGCTCGCTGTGGCCGAGAATGACGAAGGTACAGAAGAGGCTGCGCAGCATCACCGGGGAGACCTCCCCGGTGTAGGCGCCCTCGGATTTCGGATACATGTTCTGCGCACCGAGTTGGATATTGCTGTCCTCGAGGCTGCGGGCGCAGTTTTCGAGCGCGGTGAAGGGCGGACAAACCGCCACGCCGACGTCGGTCTGTTTGCCGAGGGCGAGATTGATTTCCTGCACCAACTCGGCCCCTTCGGAAGCGGTCTTGTTCATCTTCCAGTTGCCGGCGATGAGATATTTTCTGGTCACGTTAGCCATTGGTTTTGTCGTTAATTTTTCAGGACAGGTAAGGTTCAGGCCTTGTCGAGAGCGACGACGCCGGGAAGCTGTTTGCCTTCGAGGAACTCGAGGCTGGCCCCGCCGCCGGTGCTCATGAAGCTGACGTTGGCGGAATGGCCGCTCTGCTTGATCGCCTTCACGGAATCGCCGCCCCCGATGATGGAGACACAGTCGCTCGCGGCGACCGCCTCGGCGATGGCGAAGGTCCCCTTCGCGGAGGCGGCGATTTCGAAAATCCCCATGGGACCGTTCCAGAGGACGGTGGCGGCGTCGCGGACGGCCGCGCTGTAGCGCTCGATCGTCTTCGGGCCGATGTCGACGCCTTCCCAGCCGTCCTCGATGTCGCCCTCGATGATCTTCGTCTCGCCGAGAGATCCGCCTTTGAAATCGAGGTCGCCGCAGACGAGATTGTCCTCCGGCAGAAGGAAAGTGACGCCGTTCTTTTTCGCTTTTTCCAGCGCGGCCCTTGCGGTTTCCACCTTGTCGGGTTCGGCGAGGCTGTCCCCCACTTTTCCGCCAAGGGCGAGACGGAAGGTGTAGGCCATGGCGCCGCCGATAAGGATCGTGTCCGCCTTTTCGAGAAGGGCGTCGATGACGCTGATTTTATCGCTGACCTTGGCCCCGCCGAGGATGACGACGAAGGGGCGCTCCGGACGCGAGGTCCAGTCCCCGAGGAATTTCAGTTCCTTCTCGATGAGGAATCCGCAAACACAGGGGCTGAGATGATGCGTCACTCCCTCCGTGCTGGCATGCGCCCGGTGGGCGGTACCGAAAGCGTCGTTGACGTACATCTCGGCGAGGGAGGCGAGGTCCTTTGCGAAAGCGGCGTCGTTATCGGTCTCTCCCTTGTGGAAACGCAGGTTCTCGAGGAGGAGGACTTCCCCGTCGCCGAGCGCGTCCGCGGCCGAGGCCGCTTCCTCACCCACGCAATCATTGGCGAAGGCAACCGGCTGTCCCAGCTTTTCGGAGAGGGCCGCCGCCACCGGCGCGAGGCTGTAGGCCTCATCCCGTTTCCCCTTGGGCCGGCCGAGATGGCTCATCAGGATGACGCGACCCCCTCTTTCGACGAGGTGGCGGATGGTGGGAAGGGCGGCTTCGATGCGCGTGTCATCGGAAATGGCGCCGTTTTCCACCGGCACGTTGAAGTCCACGCGGACGAGCACTCGCTTTCCGCGGCATTCCATGTCTTTGATCGTCTTGGTAGCCATTGGTAATTCTGGTGAAGGTTCGAGGTTAGGAAAAAAAACCGCCCCGCAGCGATTGGGAACGCAGGGGGCGGCGCAAAAAGGGAAACCGTGGATCGACCGGGGACCGCTTTAAAGGGCGACCACCTTTTTGAGGAGATCAACCACCCGATTGGAGTAACCCCACTCGTTATCGTACCAGCTGACGAGCTTGAAGAAGGTGTCGCTGAGGCCGATCCCGCTGCCCGCGTCGAAGATCGAGGACGACTTGCAATGGATGAAATCGGAGCTGACCACCTGGTCTTCGGTGTACTCGAGGATGCCCTTGAGGTCGCCTTCGGCGGCTTCCTTCATCTTCCGGCAGATTTCCTCGTAGCTGGTTTCCTTTTCCGTCTTCACGGTCAGGTCGACGACGGAGACGGTCGGGGTCGGAACGCGGAAGGCCATGCCGGTGAGCTTGCCCTTCACCTCCGGAATGACGAGGCCCACCGCCTTGGCGGCGCCGGTGCTGGCCGGGATGATGTTGAGGGCCGCCGTGCGTCCGCCTTTCCAGTCCTTGCGGCTGGGCCCGTCCACGGTCTTCTGCGTGGAGGTGTAGCTGTGCACGGTGGTCATGAGGCCTTCCTTGATGCCGAAGTTGTCCAGGACCACCTTGGTCATGGGGGCCAGACAGTTCGTCGTGCAGGAGGCGTTGGAAATGATGGCGTCGTCCCCGGTCAGGGTGTCCTCGTTGACGCCCATGACGACCGTCTTGACGTTGTCCCCTTTGCCCGGGGCGGAAAGGATGACCTTCTTGGCGCCGCTCTTGAGGTGGCCTTCCGCGAGGGTGTCCTGGACGAAGAGGCCGGTGCACTCAAGGACCACCTCCACCCCGAGCTCGGACCAGGGCATCGCGGAAGGACCTTCCTTCACCGCGAGGCACTGGATCTTGTGCCCGTTCACCACGAGCATGTCGTCTTCCTTCGCATCCGGGGAGCTTTTCTCGCTGGTCACCGTGCCATCGAAGCGTCCCTGGATGGAATCGTACTTCAACAAGTAGGCGAGGTTGTCCGCCGGCACGAGGTCGTTGATCGCGACCACGTCGTATTCTTTGCCGAGGAGGTTTTGCTCCACGAGCGCGCGGAAAACGAGACGGCCGATGCGTCCGAATCCGTTGATTGCTATTTTCGTTGCCATAGGTCTTTTCCTGTAAGTTGGAAGTGTTATTCCTTCAACGGGGAAGGCGGACGTCAAGTCCTCTCCTCCCCGTCACCAAAGGTTTGCGTTGTCGAGGTGTAGGGGCCGGGCCCCGTGCGGCAAGGAATTAATTTTCGTTATCCCGGATTATCCGCTTATTATGTTTGCTTATCAAAGGTCCCTGGTCCTCCGAATTTGAGCTATTTTGTCACTACACGGTCGACCGGGTGTGCCGGGAGGAACCGGGAGAAGGCGGATTTATTTACCATGTAAGCTATTCCATTACAATATTTTAAAGAAACCTATCCCGCATGGCATGATCGCTGCTGGGGTTGGCCGCAAACCACGCCACCATGATTGAAGCACGTGATTTGGTTAAACATTTCGGGACGATTGCGGCGGTGGAGAAGGTCAGCTTCCGCGTCGAGCCCGGGGAAATTCTCGGTTTTCTCGGTCCCAACGGGGCCGGGAAATCGACCACGATGAAACTGATCACGGGCTTTCTTCGCCCGGACAGCGGTACCGCGAAGGTCGGCGGACACGACATCCTCGAGAACCCGCTCGCGGCGAAGAGGATGTTCGGGTATCTTCCGGAAACCGGTCCCTTGTACCCTGAGATGACAGTGCGGGAGTTCCTTGAATTCGCGGCCGAGTTGCACGGGCTGCGGGGTGCGGCAAGGAAAGCGGCCTTTCGGCGGGCGGTGGAGCTCTGCCACCTTGAGCAGGTGCTCAACCAGACCCTGGAAACGTTGAGTAAGGGCTATCGTCAGCGCGTGGGGCTCGCACAGGCGGTGCTGCACGATCCGCGCTACCTCATCCTCGATGAACCGACGGACGGCCTTGATCCGAACCAGAAGCGGGAGGTGCGCAAGCTCATCAAGAGCATGGCGGCGGAGAAAGCCATTCTGTTGAGCACCCATATCCTTGAGGAAGTGGAGGCGATGTGCAGCCGGGTTCTCATCATCAATCATGGAAAAGTCGTCACCGACGCGAGCCCGGAAGAACTCCGGCACCGCCATCCGGACGCCGGGGCGGTGCGGGTCCATGCCCGCGAGGACCAGCTGGAGACGCTGAGTTCATGGGCCTCCGAGGAGGCGGGGCTCCGCATCGAGCGCGAGGACGGCTCTCTCGTTCTGCGCCCGGCCGACGGCAAGCCGGTGACCCCTCGTCTCCTGCACGAAGCGCGGAGCCGGAACTGGCACTTCGACGATCTGCAACCGCTGCCGCTTCACCTCGACCGGGTGTTCGCGGAACTAACCGGCAACGCCCTGAATTAATATCCACCCGTCCTGTTTCCCCATGAACGCCTTGCTGCCCGTATTCAAACGCGAGTTCCTCGGATATTTCCGCACCCCGATCGCCTACGTTTTCCTCACGGTCTTCGCCGTTTCCACGGTGAGCCTTACGTGGTTCATCGGCCGGCTCTTCGAGAGCAACAGCGCGAGCCTGAACAGCTTCTTCACTTTCATGCCGTGGGTCTTTCTTTTTCTTGTTCCGGCGGTGGGGATGCGCCTCTGGTCGGAGGAAATCCGTTCGGGGACGAGCGAGCTGCTCTTCACCTATCCCGTCACCCTCGCACAGGCCGTATTAGGGAAGTTTCTCGCCGCCTGGGCGTTTCTGGCTGTGGGCATTCTCGGAACCCTTACCTTACCGATGACCATCGCATATCTTGGCGACCCGGAATGGGGGCCGATATTCAGCGGCTATTTCGGGCTCGTCCTCATGGCGGGCGGGTACC
>JAAAOD010000246.1 GCA_009908535.1 Verrucomicrobiota bacterium | reverse complement strand
GACAGTTTTGGAGGACGTCAAGAAGACTCACCGTGTTTTCGGGTACAGTGAAGACATCCGCATTGGCGACGGGGAATGGGCCCTGCGTTTCGTAGGCGCCGATATCGACGATCGCGTTCGGCTGGCGCGGGGCGTCTGTGAGATCGAGCGGAATCGGTTCGCCGGTATCGGCGTCGCCATCGAGGTCGAAGGTGTCCTGCGGAAGCAGCGCGTTGTTTCCGGAATCGGTACCGGGAGAGTCGGATGGAAGCGAGAAATCCCCTGCGGTGGACGGCGCGGCCAAGGGCTTGATGGGCGTACGGAAAAGGGGATCCGCGACCTGATTGCCGCCGAGATTGATGTTCCACTCATCCACCGGAATCTCGTAGGGAAGGATGCAGTGGGCAAAAGCCGCCGAGGGTCGAACTAAAGGGGGGTCGGAGAAGAAGGAGGCCGTGGCCGCCTCGGTGTCGATCTGGCCATGGGCGGCGTTACGCCAAAGGATGGTGTTTTCGAGGGTGAGCGAGGCGCCCCGGCTGCGAATCGCGCCCCCCGTATCAGCGGCAGCATTCCCCGTGAGGGTGCAGTGGACCAGCGTCAAGTCGAGATCGCCGGTCGATGAGTCGAAATGGAGCCCCCCACCTTCTTCGCCTGCATCGTTCCCGGAAATGACCGTGTTGACGACGAGGTGGTGTGCGCTCACACCTTCATCAAAAAATTCGAAGAGGATCCCTCCACCGTTTAGCCCCGCATGGTTTCCCTTCACCCGACAGTTAGCCATGGTCATTGCAGGTATTCGGAAGCAAGCGAGTGCCCCTCCGCGCAGGTTCGCGCCATTGGACAGAAAATCACATCTGATGATCGTTACGGAGTCGGAATACTGATCCCCTGCGTAAAGGGCGCCACCCACATTGGCCGTGTTCCCCTCGAAGAGCGTATCCACGACGAGATTATCCACGTTTCGAGCCTCAAGGGCTCCACCGGACACCGTCGCTGTGTTCCCCCGGAAGGTCGAACCGCTGACCGTCAGATTGAAGCCCAGCCGCCCCCGGACCGCGCCCCCGCCCTCGGCATGGTTGCCTTCAAATGTGCAATCGATAATCTCAACGTCCGAATAAATGGAATAAAAAGCCCCGCCGAACAGGGCGGCGTTACCCTCGAACACCATATTCTCAAGGCGAATGGTCACATACTCCGCGCGTAGCCCGCCGCCGTTCACGGAGACACCGTTAACCCCGTTGCCTCCGGATATGATGAATCCGTTCAGGACGACGGTGTCTGTATTCAGCGGGGGAGAATTCTCTGCAATCACCACGTTGATGGAATTGTTGCCGTCCTGGTCGTCCGGCGTTTTCGTAATCCCCGGGGTCTCCGCATAATGGTCGTCTCTCCCGATGTCGCCAGAGAGAATTGTCAGGTAGAGATCCGGCCGGGCTTGGGCGCGCGAACGCTCGCCGCCTTGAAAGCCTCCATAGAGTGAAATGCCATTCGCAAGTACGAAGCTGTCCTCGACGCTGCGCCCCGGCACGTAAAATCCGTCGGCGACCCAGATCTCATCGCCGGGCGAAGCTCCGGCGAGCGCATCCCGCAAATCAACGTAGGCATCCCCCCACGAGCCTCCGTCATCCGCCCCTCTCGCGTCTTGATCGACAAAAATGACTTTCGCCAAGAGATCGACGACAAGGGTTTGTGAGATCAACAGCGCGAGGAGAAATCGACCGGACATGCCACAGAGAGTGTGTCAGGTAACTGAAAAGTCAAAGCGAGACTTATGGAACTTATTAGCGGAATTCATATATGTTTGCGTTCGGACCGTCCTCCCGGCCATGGCGGGCCTGACCGCTGTTTCAAACCAGCTTCAGGCGGGGCATGTCCTGGCCGTCGATAAGGCCGACGGGTCGGTGGTGTTCGTCGAGGACGACGAGGTCGTCGACGGCGGCCTCCTCGAAGATGTGGAGGGCTTCGACGGCGAGGGCGCCTTTGCGGACGGTTCTCGGGGAGGCGGTCATGAAGCGGCGGACCGGTTCCTGCAGCACCTGTTCGCCCTTGAGGGCGGCGCGGCGGAAATCGCCGTCGCTGAAGACGCCGGTGAGCTTGCCGGAGGCCGTATCGCACAGGGCGATGGAACCGCAACGGGCCTTCGTGATGGCGAGCAGGGCTTCCTGCACGGAGACGGAATCGGGGGCGGTGGCGAAGCGCTTGCCGGTGCGCATGATTTCCTCGACCCGCAGGAGGAGGGCTTTGCCGAGGCTGCCGGCGGGGTGGTATTTCGCGAAGTCGTCGCGGGTGAATCCGCGCAGCTCGAGGTAGACCATGGCGAGGGCGTCGCCCACGGCGAGGGCGGAGGTGGTGGAAGCGGTGGGGGCGAGGTTCAGCGGACAGGCCTCGCGCTCGTAGTGATACAGCAGGACATGGTCGCAGAAGCGGGCGAGGGAGCTTTCCGCATCGCCGGTGAGGGCGACGGTGGTGAGCCCGAGCCGCTTGAGACTTGGAAGGAGGCGGAGGAGGTCCTCCGTTTCCCCGCTGTTGCTGACGAGCAGG